>NZ_JBHVUQ010000306.1:0-6405 GCF_042884105.1 Streptomyces sp. NPDC058157 | reverse complement strand
CCCCGGGGCCGGAGCCCCGGGGCGGTGCCGTCCGGAGGGGGTCAGCGGAGGTCGAAGCTGACCGAGGAGGCCTTGTCGTTCATCCCGTCGCCGACGTAGGCGTTGTAGCCGTAGTAGGTCTGGTGGGCGCCGCGGAAGTCGTTGTGCTCCCAGAGGGTGATCGGGCAGGTGATGCCCTGTGCCGAGCTCACCGTGTCGTTCCAGCCCCACTTGGAGAGATCGTTGAACTCCGGGTAGCGCCAGTTGCAGCCGACGCTGCCGCGGAAGGTGAACTCGCTGCCGCCCGAGTTCGAGTCGCTCCAGATCTTGCCGAGGTCCTTGTACTCGGCCTGCGCGCCCAGTTCGGCGGCCTGGGCCTTCGTGGCGAAACAGCCGCCCTCGCCGGTGTCGACGACGTACGTGCAGAACTTCGGGGCCGCGGGGACGGGCCGCGGGCTCGCGGCGGAGGCCGGGGTGGCGGCCGAGGCCAGCACGAGGGCCGTGGCGGCGAGGGCGAGGGAGGACCGGACCATGCGCATGACTGCTCCTCATATCGATGCATACGAAGGTGCAAGGGACGGACGGTGCGCTCCGGTCCACCGGTGGACCTTTGGGAACTGAAGCGCGACAGCAGCCAACAAGCCGTCATATCCACCCGTCCAGGGCACGCGGTTGCCCGTGGCATGTTTCGTACGGCGCCGTGCGGGCGCGGGCCCGGTCGCGGATGGCGGGATCACGGCGCGCGGAGGAGGCTCCGTCCCCGGGTACGGGCGGGTGCGGGGAAGCGGCGGGTGGTACGGCGGGGGCGCCCGTGGCCGAAGGTGGCCGTCCGTGACGGATCCGCTCCCGTGCGGTCGAATGTCCCGATACGGGTGAACGGCGTCGGTCGTGCCACCCGTACGAGGCAGGGTGTTCGCGTCACATGAGGGGATATGCCGTTGATCTTCTAGCATGGCGGTCCTCCCGCGCCCTGCCGCCCGGGGCGTCGCACACCGAGGAGCGCGCCGCATGTCCCGAACTGCCCGCCGGTCCGCCGCCGCCTCCGCCGCCCTGTCGGCCGCGCTGGCCGCCGCCCTGGCCGCGAGCGCGTTCCTCTCCGCGCCGGCCGCCTCGGCCCACGGCACCGACCCCGGATCCGAACCGGCGCAGGGGCAGGGGCAGGGGCAGGGGCACGGTCACAGGCACGGGCACGAACCGGCCGACGCCGCCGCCGAAGCCGAAGCGGCCCTCATCGGCGCCGACCACGCCCGGGCCCACGCCGAACGGCGCGGCGCCGCCGCCGGAGCCGCCGAATACCCGCAGGCCACCCGCACCGCGAGCCTGGCCGCCCTGACGAAGTCCCAGGCCGCGGCCAACAAGGCCTTCTCCGCCGCCCGGGACGGCCGCTTCACGGAGTTCTTCCCCTCCCCCGACTTCGGCGTCCACCTCGCCCAGCTCCCCACCGGCAAGGTGCTGCTGTTCTCCTTCGAACGGGTCGAGGTCGACCCCACCAAGGAGACCGGCCCCACCGACCGCATCGGCCGGACCAACGCGGGCCGCGCCTTCCTGTGGGACCCGTCCCGGGGCACGGGGGCGCGGGCCTTCAAGGAGGTCCGGCCGCCCACCGTGCTGATGCCCGACGGCACCTTCGTCCCGCGCCCCGCGCCGTTCTTCTGCGCCGGACACGCCTTCCTGCCCAACGGCATGCTGGCCGTCTTCGGGGGCAACGCGGGCGGCAAGGGCGGCAGCGGGGCGAAGCTCTCCTTCGTGTTCGACCCGTGGACCGAGACCTGGTTCCGCAACCGGGACATGTCCGTGGGCCGCTGGTACCCCTCGGTGGTCACCGGCGCCGACGGCCGCCAGACGATCATGTCGGGCCAGTCCGAGCGCGGTACCGGCACCCCCACCCCGGTGGTGGAGCGGTTCCCGGCGAAGGGGCTGCCGGTGCCCTGGCGGACGTACGACATCCCGGCGGGCATGGCCGTGGAGCGGTTCCGGGCGGACGCGCCCTTCCGCAACGACTACCCGCACCTGTTCTCGCTGCGCGACGGCATGGTCTACGGGCTGGGCCGCGACGCCGACCAGCAGTGGCTGTTCGACCCGGTGAAGGAGACCCGGACCGACCTGCCGCGGCGCCCGGCGGACTTCCGGGGCTACGGTTCGGCCGTACCGCTCCCCGCGGGCCTGCGCGGCCCGGACTCGGTCCTCGTCCTGGGCGGCGACCCGCAGGACCCGAACACCTACAAGCTGTCGGGCCGGCACTGGACCACCGAGGAGCCCCGGGCCTTCGGCCGCACCCAGGACGACACCCTGATCCTCCCCGACGCCACCCTGCTCACCGTCAACGGAGCCCTGAGCACCCGCGACTACGGCCACGGCCCCTTCAACCCGGAGGCCGACCTCAAGTACCGGCAGACGGAACTGCGCGACGCCCGCGGCCACTGGCGGCTCGGCCCGGCGCAGCGGCTGCCGCGCGGCTACCACTCCAACGCCCTGGTGATGCCGGACGGGCGGGTGATGGTGACCGGTGACGAGCTCCAGCAGATCGCCAACGACCCGGACATCCGGGACGCGATGGACGGGAGCATCGAGATCTACGAGCCCGCCTACCTCCACCAGGGCGGCAGCCGCCCGGCCCTGGACCGGGTCCCCGGGGGCGAACTCGCGCACGACGCCCTCTTCGAGGTCCGCAGCAAGGCCGCCGCCACCGTCCGCCGGGCCGTCCTGCTGGCGCCGACGACTGTCACCCACGCCGTCAACACCAGCCAGCGGCACCTGGAGCTCGCCGTCACCGCCGTCCGGGGCGAGACCCTGACCCTGCGCACCCCGCCCGGCGCGGCCGACGCCCCGCCCGGGTACTACATGCTCTTCCTGCTGGACGGGCGCGGGGTGCCGAGCACCGCCAAGTGGGTGAAGCTCGGCCACCGCTAGGGCCTCGCGCGGCCGCGTCGCCCGGACGGCTGTGGACAACCCCCGTCCGGCGCGACACGCCCACGTTCGGCCCCGTAGCGTCGTCAGCGTCGGGCCCGGCCCTGATCCGCCGGACGCCCCCGGACACCGCCCAGGGCGAGAACTCCTGCCGAGAGGCCGTCACGATGCCGAGCGAAGACGCGATATCCAGCCTGCTCCGGGTCCACCGGGGCACCGCCTGCCCCGAGGAGCTGGCCGCCATCACGGTCGTGGTCGCCTGCCTCGCGGGCCGGACCGGCCGGCCGCAGGCCTCCCCGCGGCACGCCGTGAAGCACCGCCGCCCGCAGCCGCGGCCCGGGGGCCACGGCTGCTGGGCGGGGTGCTGGGCCTGCCGCTGAGCCGCAGGCCCTCAGGCCCGGCGCAGCACGCGCGTCAGGGCGTCCAGGAGCTCCCCGCGCGGATCGGCGCAGGCGCCCTCCGCGCGCCAGGCGACGAACCCGTCCGGACGGACGAGGACGGCTCCGTCGGCGGACAGTTCGTGCAGCTCCGCCCAGTCGGCGCCGTCCGGCTGGACCAGGTCGGCGTCCGGCGCGGAGCCGACGGTGTAGGCGTCCAGGCGGGCGCCGAGCTCCCGCGCGGCATGGCCGGCGGCCTCCTTCCAGGGCGTGCCGGGGCTGCTCAGCAGCACGAAGGAGGTCTCGTACAGGTCGAGCAGGGAGACCCGCCGCCCGGCCCGCGTCAGCCACATGTGCGGGGCGCGCGTGCCGACGTCGCCCTTGAGGCGCATGGTCTCGGGGATGATCGGCCGCTCCGGGTCGCCGCCGACGACCGCGCCCTCGGGGTAGCAGTAGCCCATGGCGGTGGTGAGGACCCCGCTGCCGGGGCCGCCGCCCATGGTGGGGGGCGGCACGTATCCGGGGTGGCTGTGTTCGGCCGAACGGGCGGAGGCGCGTTCGCTGGTGGCGAGGGCGACGGGGAGCCGCTCGTCCTCGTAGGTGTGCAGCAGGCCGGGTCCGGCGGAGCCGTTCAGCACGGCGGCGATCTTCCAGGCGAGGTTGTGCGCGTCCTGGATGCCGGTGTTGGAGCCGAAGGCCCCGGTCGGGGACATCTCGTGCGCGGCGTCCCCGACGACGAAGACCCGGCCGACGGAGTACTGCTGCGCGACCCGTTCGGCGGCGTGCCAGGGGGCCTTGCCGCCGATCTCCACGTCCAGGTCGGGCACGCCGATGGCGCCCCGGATCTGGGCGATGCAGCGCTCCTCGGTGAAGTCCTCCAGCGTCTCGCCCGTCTCCGGGTGCCAGGGGGCGTGGAAGACCCACTGGGTCTCGTTGTCCACGGGCAGCAGTGCGCCGTCGGCGCCCGGGCGCATCAGGTAGCAGACGATGAAGCGCAGGTCGCCCAGGAGACCGGCGAGGCGTTCGGATCGGAAGACGATGCTGACGTTGTGGAACAGCTCGCCGCTGCCGGCCTGGCGGATGCCCAGGGCCTCGCGGACGGGGCTGCGCGGTCCGTCGGCGGCGATCAGGTAGTCGGCGCGGACGGTGACGTGCTCGCCGGTCTCCCGGTCCTTGACCAGGGCGCTGACCCCTTCGGCGTCCTGGTCGAAGCTCATCAGCTCGGTGGAGAAGCGCACGTCGGCGCCCTGGGCGCGGCTCTGCGCGGCCAGGACCGGTTCGATGTTGTTCTGGCTGCACAGGCACCAGCCGGTGGGGCTGAACCGGGCGAGCGCCCCGGTGGGGTCGACGGCCTTGATGAGCCACTTGTGCTCGCCGCCGATGAGTGCCTGCGTCTGCAGGATGCCCTGGTTGGCCTCGAGGGCGGAGGCCTCCTCGCGGATGGCGGGTTCGACCCCGGCCGTCCGGAACAGCTCCATCGTGCGGGCGTTGATCCCGCGTCCGCGCGGGTGGACGGAGGTTCCGGCGTGCTTCTCGACCACCATGTGCCTGATGCCGTGGCGGCTCAGGAACAGCGAGGTGGAGAGGCCCACGAGGGAACCGCCCACGACGAGGACCGGTACGCGGACATCGGCATGCTCTTCCATCGGCTGCGGGCTCCTGTTTCGTGTGGGGGCAGTGCGAGGGGCAGTCGACGGATTGTGCCCCCGATCAGCCTTCTTGCCCGGGCGAGTCGCGTCTTGTCACCCGCTTGATCCGGAGATGTCGCGATCCCCACCCGGGCGGATGACGATGAGCGACAGCGGCGGCCCCTCCCGTCCGGACCGTCCGCGTCCGGTGACCGGGGGCCACGGGGCCCTGTGCGGCCGGGCCGTTGCCGCCGAATGACGCAGGGGAGCGCGTGCGCGCCGGCGTCCGCGCCCCCACGAAGGAGTGAGCAGATGACAACCACCCTGTCCGAACGGGTGTCGCAGTCCGCGTTCGACGGCTCCATGCTCCGGGTCGTCCTGCTGATGGACCTCCACGAGGGCGCCCAGCAGCGGTTCTTCGAGGCCTACGAGCGGCTGAGGCACGACATCGCCTCGGTGCCCGGGCATCTGGGCGACCAGCTCTGCCAGTCCTTCGAGAACCCCTCGCAGTGGCTGATCACCAGCGAGTGGGAGAGCGCGCCGCAGTACCTCGCGTGGGTCAACAGCGAGGAGCACGCCGAGCAGGTCAGGCCGCTGGGCGCCTGTGCCCGCTCGATGCGCCCGCTCAAGTTCACGGTGCTGCGCGAGACCGGGCGGCGCTACGACGCCCCGCAGGCAGGGTTCGGCGGACGGCTGCAGGACGGGCCGCGGCTCGGCGAGGGCGTCGTCCGGCACGCGCTGACCTTCACGGTCAAGCCGGGCAGCGAGCAGAAGGTCGCCGAGTTGCTGTCCTCGTACTCCTCCCCGGCGGCCCGCGTCGACGACCACACCCGGCTGCTGCGCACCTCCCTGTTCATGCACGGCAACCGGGTGGTGCGGGCGGTGGAGGTGCAGGGCGACCTGACGGCCGCGCTGCGGCACGTCTCGGAGCAGCCCGAGGTGCGGGCCGTGGAGCAGGCGATCAACCCGTACCTGGAGCAGGACCGGGACCTGACCGACCCGGAGTCCGCCCGGATGTTCTTCATGCGCGCGGGCCTCCCGGCCGTCCACCACGTCGCCGCGCACGGGCCTCAGCCGGACCGGATCACCCGGCACGCGCTGTTCTACCCGGCCAAGCCGGGCTGCGGCCCGATGGTCGCCCGCTTCCTCGCCCGCCAGGACGAGGCGGCCGCGAAGATCCCGACCAGTCCGGTGCTGAGCAGCAGCATCTTCCAGCGGGACGACGTCGTGGTCCGCCTGCTCGACGTGAGCGGGCCGGCCGACGGCCGGTTCGCGGGCGGCTTCGGCCTGGACGGCCCGCGGGGCGCGGCGGTGCTGGACCGGATGCTGGCCGGCGCTCCGCACGCCCCGTACCCCATGGACCTGATCACCGACCGCCGGGCCCCGGCGCAGTCCTGATCCGGACGGGCGGCGGCGCCACCCCCCCCGGGGGGCCGCCCCCCGGCCCCCAACCCCCCCCCCCCCCCCGGCGCCCCGGGCAAGGGGCCCCGGCCCCCCCGGGGAATAACCCGGTG
>NZ_JBHVUQ010000305.1:0-6527 GCF_042884105.1 Streptomyces sp. NPDC058157 | reverse complement strand
CCTGGCCGCCGCCCTGGGCGCGCCGGGGCTGGCCCGAGCCGGAGCCGGCGGGGGCCTGGCCGGAGGCTCCGGAGCCGGTGCGGCGGCCGCGGCCGCCGGAGGCGGGGGCGGCGGAGGCGCCGGAGCGCTGGCCGCCGCCCGAGCGGCGGCGCGAGGAACCCGAGCCCGAACCGGAGCCGCTGCGCGCCTTGGGCTGCGCGGGCGGCTGGGGGACCTCCAGGACGACGGGGATGCCGGAGGGCTCGCGGGCGCCGGTCAGCTGGGCGAGTTCCTCGTCGGAGGACTTGATCTGGGCGGTGCGCGGGGAGATCCCGGCGTCCGACATCAGCCGGGTCATGTCCCGCTTCTGGTCGGGCAGGACCAGGGTGACGACGCTGCCGGACTCGCCGGCGCGGGCGGTGCGGCCGCCGCGGTGCAGGTAGTCCTTGTGGTCGGTGGGCGGGTCGACGTTGACGACGAGGTCGAGGTCGTCGATGTGGATGCCGCGCGCGGCCACGTTGGTGGCGATCAGCGCGGTGACCTCGCCGGTCTTGAACCAGTCCAGGGTGCGGTTGCGCTGCGGCTGGGAGCGGCCGCCGTGCAGGCCGGAGGCGCGCACGCCCTCGGCGAGGAGCTTCTTGACCATGCGGTCGACGCCGCGCTTGGTGTCGACGAACATGATGACCCGGCCGTCGCGGGCGGCTATCCGCGTGGCCACGGCCTTCTTGTCGGTCTCGTCCATGACGTACAGGACGTGGTGCTCCATGGTGGTGACCGCGCCGGCCGACGGGTCGACGGAGTGGCCGACCGGGTCGTCCAGGAACATCTTGACGAGCTTGTCGACGTTCTTGTCGAGGGTCGCCGAGAACAGCATGGTCTGGCCGCCGGCCTCGACCTGCTTGAGCAGGGCGGTGACCTGCGGCATGAAGCCCATGTCGGTCATCTGGTCGGCCTCGTCGAGGACGGTGATCGAGACCTGCGAGAGGTCGGCGTCACCGCGGTCGATGAGGTCCTTGAGGCGGCCGGGGGTGGCGACGAGCACCTCGGCACCGCGGCGCAGCGCGCCGGCCTGCCGGTTGATGGACATGCCGCCGACGACGGTCGCGACGCGCAGGTTGACGGCCGTGGCGTACGGGGTCAGGGCGTCGGTGACCTGCTGGGCGAGCTCGCGGGTCGGTACGAGGACCAGCGCGAGCGGGGCCTTGGGCTGGGCGCGGCGGCCGTGGGTGCGGGCGAGGAGGGCCAGGCCGAAGGCGAGGGTCTTGCCGGAGCCGGTGCGGCCGCGACCGAGGAGGTCCCGGCCCGCGAGGGAGTTCGGCAGGGTCGCGGCCTGGATGGGGAAGGGTTCGGTGACGCCCTGGGCGGCGAGGGTCTTCAGCAGCGCCTCGGGCATGTCCATGTCCTCGAACGCGGCGACCGGCGGGAGGGCCGGGACCTGCGGTTCGGGCATGGTGAATTCCTGGGGCCGGGCGACGGGGGCGGACTTCTGCCGTCCCGCGCCAGCCTTCGGACGCCCCTGGGCCGCACCTCGACCCCGGGTGGGGCGGCGGCTGGGTCGTGCGGAGCTGGAGCTGGTCATGCGAGAAAGCCCTCCTGAAACCGGCAGGTCATGCAAAGGTCGAGACAGCAGACAAGCCGGGGCCCGCACCTCGCGGCGCGGACCCCGGCATGCTGAAGAACTTAGGCGGGGAGGATGTTCTCCGCCTGGGGGCCCTTCTGGCCCTGGGTGACGTCGAACGTCACGCGCTGACCCTCGGTCAGCTCACGGAAGCCAGAGGTGGCGATGTTCGAGTAGTGGGCGAAGACGTCCGGGCCGCCGCCGTCCTGCTCGATGAAGCCGAAGCCCTTTTCCGAGTTGAACCACTTCACGGTACCGTTAGCCATTTGAATCTCCTGAATAGGCGGCAAGGGCCCCATCCGGGAGAATCCGGCAAAAACGATAAAAGCGCCTGAGGAGCAATCCCGTCAGGCGCACATAAAGTTCATGGGTACCACAACTGCAACGCCTCCACGCTAGCACACCTCGGCGGGAAACCGCTGCCACTGCCGCCGGCGCGGGGGCGTCGCCCGCGCCAGAGGCGCCCGCGTCAGAGGCGTTCGATGATCGTCACGTTGGCCTGGCCGCCGCCCTCGCACATGGTCTGGAGGCCGTAGCGGCCGCCGGTGCGTTCCAGTTCGTGCAGGAGCGTGGTCATCAGCTTCACGCCGGTCGCGCCCAGCGGGTGGCCCAGGGCGATGGCGCCGCCGTTGACGTTCACCCTGGCGGGGTCGGCGCCCGTCTCCTTCAGCCAGGCGAGCACGACGGGGGCGAAGGCCTCGTTGATCTCGACCAGGTCGATCGCGTCGAGGGTCAGGCCCGTCTTCTTCAGCGCGTGGGCGGTGGCCGGGATCGGGGCGGACAGCATCCGGATGGGGTCCTCGCCGCGTACCGACAGGTGGTGGATGCGGGCGCGGGGGGTGAGGCCGTGTTCGGCGACCGCCCGCTCGGAGGCGATCAGCATCGCCGCCGCGCCGTCGGAGACCTGGGAGGAGACGGCCGCCGTGATGGTGCCGCCCTCGACGACCGGCTTCAGCGCGGCCATCTTCTCCAGGGTGGTGTCGCGGCGCGGGCCCTCGTCCACGGTCACGTCCCCGTACGGGACGGTCTCGCGGGCGAAGCGGCCCTCGTCGATGGCGCGGACCGCCCGCCGGTGGGAGCCGAGGGCGAACTCCTCCATGTCCCGCCGGGAGATCCCCCACTTCCGCGCGATGAGCTGCGCCCCGTGGAACTGGTTGACGGGGGCGTCGCCGTAGCGGGCGCGCCAGCCCGCCGAGCCCGCGTAGGGGCCCTCGGTGAGGCCGAGGGGCTCGGCCGCCTGCCGGGAGGCGAAGGCGATCGGGATCATCGACATGTTCTGGGTGCCGCCCGCGACGACCAGGTCCTGGGTGCCGGAGAGCACGCCCTGGGCGGCGAAGTGCACGGCCTGCTGGGAGGAGCCGCACTGCCGGTCGACGGTGACCCCGGGGACCTCCTCGGGCAGCCCGGCGGCCAGCCAGGCGGTGCGGGCGATGTCCCCGGCCTGCGGGCCCACCGTGTCGAGGCAGCCGAACACCACGTCCTCCACGGCGGCCGGGTCCACCCCGCTGCGCTCGACGAGCGCCTTGAGCACGTGCGCGCCCAGGTCCGCGGGGTGGACCTGGGACAGGCCGCCGCCGCGCCGGCCCACGGGGGTGCGTACGGCGTCGACTATGTAGGCCTCGGGCATCGGGGGGCTCCTCTGCTGGCTGCGGGCGTTCTAGGGGCGTACGGCGATCCCGTCGAGCACCATCGACAGGTACTGGCGGGCGATCTCCTCGGGGCTGTGCTGTCCGCCCGGCCGGTACCAGGACGCCGCGACCCACACCGTGTCGCGCACGAAGCGGTAGGTGAGGCGGATGTCGAGGTCGGCCCGGAAGACCCGGGCGGCGACCCCCCGCTCCAGCGTCCCCAGCCACGCCTCCTCGAACTTCACCTGCGAGTCGGAGAGGTAGTGGAAGCGGGGCTGCGCGGAGAGGGTGCGGGCCTCCTTCTGGTAGATCGCGACGGCGGCGCGGTGCCGGTCGATCTCCCGGAAGGACTCGGTGACGAGGGCCTCGATGGTCTCCCTGGGGCCGAGGTCCGCGGCGAGGACGGTGTCGTAGCCCTCCCACAGCTCGTTCAGGAAGGCCGAGAGGATCTCGTCGAGCATCGATTCCTTGGAATCGAAGTGGTAGTAGAGGCTGCCGGCGAGCATCCCGGCGGCGTCGGCGATCTTGCGGACGGTGGTGGCGTTGTAGCCCTGGGCGGCGAAGACCTCGGCGGCGGTGTGGAGGAGCTCGCGGCGCCGCTCGGGCGAGGCGGTCACCTGCGGCTTCTTCTTCGCGCGCGGCTCGGCGGTCGGCTCTGCGGCCGGCTTGTTCGTTGGCACGGGCCCATTCTGGGGCTAGGCGCGCTGGCTGCTGACGGAGACGGTCTCGCCCGTCATGTAGGACGAGTAGCCGCTGGCCAGGAAGACGATGACGTTGGCGACCTCCCAGGGCTCGGCGTACCGGCCGAACGCCTCGCGGGCGGTGAGTTCGGCCAGCAGCTCCTCGCTGGTGACCTTCACCAGGTGCGGGTGCATGGCCAGGCTCGGGGCGACCGCGTTGACCCGTACGCCGAACCCGGCGGCCTCCAGCGCCGCGCAGCGGGTCAGGGCCATCACCCCGGCCTTGGCGGCGGCGTAGTGGGCCTGGCCGGTCTGGGCGCGCCAGCCGACGACGGAGGCGTTGTTGACGACCACGCCCGCGCGGCCGGAGTCCTTGAAGGCGCGCAGGGCGGCGCGGGTGCAGCGGAAGGTGCCGTTCAGGGTGACGTCGAGGACGCGGGTCCACTGTTCGTCGGTCATGTCGACGAGGTCGGCGGTGCCGCCGAGCCCGGCGTTGTTGACCACGACGTCGAGGCCGCCGTGGAGCCGCGCGGCGTGCGCGAACAGGGCCCGGACCTGGTCCTCGTCGGTGACGTCGCAGGGCAGGGAGGCGATCTTGTCCGCGCCGAACTCGGCGGCGAGGGCCGTCTCGGTCTCCTTCAGGCGGCGGGCGTGGGCGTCGCCGATCAGGACGCGGGCCCCTTCCTCCAGGAAGCGGCGGGCGGTGGCGCCGCCGATGCCCGCGCCGGCCGCTGCCGTGACGACGGCGGTGCGGCCGCGCAGCAGACCGTGGGCGGGGACGTAGGCGGGCGCCTCGTTGCGGGACTCCTCGACGCTGCTCATGGCCGTACGTTAACCTACCAAACACTTGTTAGGGAAGGCGTGCGCAAGGAGGCGGACGGCTGATGGATCTCGACCACTCCCCCGAGGTGGCGGCCTTCCGGGCCGAGGCCCGGGCCTGGCTGCACGAGCACGTGCCGGACGTGCCCCTGCCCTCGCTGGAGACCGGGGAGGGCTTCGCGGCGCACCGCGCGTGGGAGGCGGAGCTGCACGCCGGCCGCTGGTCGGCGGTGTCCTGGCCCGAGGAGTACGGGGGCCGGGGCGCGGACATCGAGCGCTGGCTGGTCTTCGAGGAGGAGTACTGGGCAGCGGGCGCGCCCGGCCGGGTCTCGCAGAACGGCGTCAGCCTGCTGGCCCCGACCCTCTTCGACCACGCCACGCCCGGGCAGCGGGCGCGGGTGCTGCCGTCCATGGCGAGCGGCGAGGTGATCTGGGCGCAGGCCTGGTCCGAGCCCGAGTCGGGCTCCGACCTGGCCTCGCTGAGGTCGCGGGCGGAGCGCACCGAGGGCGGCTGGCTGCTGTCGGGGCAGAAGACCTGGTCCTCGCGGGCCGCCTTCGCCGACCGGGCCTTCGGCATCTTCCGCAGCGATCCGGGTGCCGCCCGGCCGCACCAGGGGCTGACGTACCTGATGTTCGACCTGCGCGCGCCGGGCGTGATGGTACGGCCCATCGGACGGCTCGACGGCAAGCCGGCCTTCGCGGAGCTGTTCCTGGACCGGGTGTTCGTCCCCGACGAGGACGTGATCGGGGAGCCGGGGCAGGGCTGGCGGATCGCGATGTCGACCACCGGCAACGAGCGCGGGCTGACCCTGCGCTCCCCCGGCCGGTTCCTGGCCGCCGCCGGCCGGCTGGCCGCCCTGTGGCAGGAGCGGGGGGACCCGGCGGACACGGCGCTGCGCGACCGGGTCGCGGACGCGGTGGTGGGGGCGCGTGCCTACGAGCTGTTCACCTGGGCCGGAGCCACCCGCTTCGCGGCGGGCGGATCGATCGGGGCCGAGTCCAGCCTGAACAAGGTGTTCTGGTCCCAGTACGACATCGCCCTGCACGAGACGGCCCTGGACCTGCTGGGTCCGCAGGCGGAGCTGGCGGACGGGCCGTGGGCCGAGCCGTGGGTGTTCTCGCTGGCCGGTCCGATCTACGCGGGGACGAACGAGATCCAGCGCGACATCATCGCCGAGCGGCTGCTCGGCCTTCCGAAGGGCCGCCGCTGATGCGCTTCCAGCCGACCGGTGAACAGGGCGACTTCGTCCGCACCCTGCGCTCCCTGCTGGCCGCGGCACAGGTCCCGGCGACGGTGCGGGCCTGGGCGGCCGGGGACCACGGGCCCGGGCTGGCCCTGTGCTCCCGGCTCGCGGACACCGGCCTGTGGGCGCTGGCCGCGCCGGAGGCGTACGAGGGGCTGGGGCCGCTCCCGGTGGAGACGGCCCTGGCCTTCGTGGAGCTGGGGCGGGCGGGGGTGGCGGGCCCTGCGGTGGAGACGGCCGCGGCGGTGGTGCTGCTGGGGGAGCTGGCCCGGCTCGGCGAGGAGGGCCCGGCGAAACGGTTCCTCCCGGGGCTGGTGGCCGGTGACGCCCTGGCCACCCTGACCCTGCCGGGCGGCTCCCCGTACGCCCTGGACGCGGACGCGGCGGAGTACTGCTTCACGGTGTCGGGGGCGGGGGCCGGGGCGGCGCCGGGCACGGCGGGGGCCCCGGGCGCGGCTTCGGCCTCCGCCCCGGCCCCGGGCGCGGCAGCGGTGCCGGACACGGGTGCGGCCTCCGCTCCGGCCCCGGGCGCGGCCCCGGCCTCGGCCCCGGGCACGGC
>NZ_JBHVUQ010000304.1:0-6534 GCF_042884105.1 Streptomyces sp. NPDC058157 | reverse complement strand
GCCCGGCGCCGTCGCGCGTCACCCGGTACGCGTCACCGGACCAGCTTGGCCTGGAGCTTCGACAGCGTCCGCAGGTCCAGGCCCAGACCGTCCGTCAGGTACCCGTAGAAACCGCCGTAGTCGGCCTCCATCTGCGTCGTCGCGGAGTCCAGGTAGTCCTGGCGGACCTCCTGGAGCGCGATCAGCAGGTCCGGGTTCTGCATCCGGCCCGACTGCTTCAACCCCGCGCGCACCTGGGCGTCGTACGCCGCCCGGAAGGTGTTCGAGGCCAGGTAGTCGCTCTCGGCCGTCGCCTGCGGCACGGCCAGCGCGCGCAGCAGCACGTAACTCATCCACCCCGTCCGGTCCTTGCCCGACGTGCAGTGGTAGAGCAGCGGGCCCTGCCCGCCGTCCGCGACCTCCCGCAGCGTCGCCGCGAACTGCGCCCGGTTCTCGGGG
Organism: Streptomyces sp. NPDC058157; assembly: GCF_042884105.1. Lineage (NCBI taxonomy): Bacteria > Bacillati > Actinomycetota > Actinomycetes > Kitasatosporales > Streptomycetaceae > Streptomyces > Streptomyces sp. NPDC058157. The sequence goes on along the minus strand of NZ_JBHVUQ010000304.1, from coordinate 6,096 downwards.
CTCGTCACGAACGTGCGGTAGACGTCCCGCATGTAGGCCTCGGCCCGCCCGCCGCCGAGCATCTGCTCCTGCTTGACGGGGTCGCCGCTGGATATCGCGCCGACCAGGGTGGCGTACAGGCCCAGGTCGCTGACCGGGCGGGAGGTGGGGGAGAGCCCCGGCGGCAGCTTGTCGGCGCCGTCGTACCGGAGCTCCATCGGAATGCGGAAATCGACGACCTTCGTGAGGCCGAGACCGGAGACGGTGGTGATGTCCGCCGCGGTCAGCTTGCCCAGTGCGTCGGAGCGGTAGACCAGCCCCTGGCGGACCTGGCCGCCGGTGTACGTGCGGTAGCCGCCGAGGTCCCGGAGGTTGACGGCCCCCTGGAGGGGGATCTGCCGGATCGCCTGCGACGGCGACCGGAGCTGGTGGTGCCGGGCACGGGCCGCGGTGGCCGGATCCGCCGCCGCGTACGCGGCGGCGGGCAGGGTCCCGAGGGCGAGCGCGGCGGCGGTCGCCGCGGTCGCCAGGCGGATGCGGGCACGTCTCATACGGGCGACTCCTGTGACGGAGAAGGGGATCACCCTGGTGGTGGCAGGGTGCCGAGCGGGTGCGGACCGGACGCGTGCAGCCGGTCCAGTACGGCGTGCGCTTCGGCCATGACGCGGTCGACGAGCTCCGCGCACGACGGCAGATCCTCGATCACCCCCGCGACCTGGCCCGATGCCATGACACCGAGGTCCGTACGGCCCTCGACCATGGACGCCTTGAGGAGCATCGGGGTGTTCGCGGCGAGCAGGACCTGGCTCCAGGACAGGTCCTTGCCGTGCTTCATCGCCAGGCCGTCGCGCACCATCCGCGGCCACGACAGCCCCGACAGCTTCCGGAAGCCCGCCGCGTGCCGCACCGCCCGGGCCAGCGACCGCGCCCGGCCGGCGCGCTCCAGGGAGGCCACCAGCTCGGTGCGCAGCATCCGGTGCGGCAGCCCGTCCACGGCCGTGGTGAGGGTGACGTCCTTGACGGTCGCCTTCAGGTACTCGGCCTTCACGGCGTCCGGGACGGTCGAATCGGAGGTCAGCAGGAACCGGGTGCCCATGGCGATGCCCGCGGCCCCGTACGCCAGCGCGGCCACCAGCCCCCGCCCGTCACGGAACCCGCCCGCCGCGACGACGGGGATGCCGACGGCGTCGACCACCTGCGGCAGCAGCACCGTCGTGGCCACGTCCCCGGTGTGCCCGCCGCCCTCCCCGCCCTGCACGATGACCGCGTCGGCGCCCCAGGCCGCGACCTTCTCGGCGTGCCGGCGCGCCCCCACCGAGGGGATCACCACCACCCCGGCGTCCTTCAGCCGGGCGATCAGCTCCCGGGACGGGGCCAGCGCGAACGAGGCCACCCGCACGCCCTCGTCGATGACCAGCCGGACCCGCTCGGCCGCGTCCCCGGCGTCGGCCCGCAGGTTCACCCCGAACGGGGCGTCCGTGCGCGAGCGCACCTCCTGGACCGCCGCGCGCAGCTGCTCCGTCGTCATCGTCGCCGAGGCCAGGATGCCCAGCGCCCCCGCCTCGGCCGCCGCCGACACCAGGCGCGGGCCGGCCACCCAGCCCATGCCCGTCTGCACGATCGGGTACCGGACCCCGACCAGCTTGGTGAACGCCGTGTCCAACTCCCGTTCCGCCATGTCAGCCCCGCACCTCCCGCTCGCGCAGGCCCTTCGGGTCGATCACCTCGCGGATCAGCCGCAGCTCCTCGTCCGTGGGCTCCCGGGTGAACGGGACCTCCTCGCCGATCGAGAGCTCGAACCCGGTCGCCGCGCGGACCTCCTCCACCGTGACCCCCGGGTGCACGGAGGCCAGCCGCATCGCGTGCCCGGGGCCGGCGAAGTCGAAGACGCCGAGGTCGCTGACCACGCGTGGCAGCCGGTGGAAGCGGGACGCGGAAGGCCCGGCCGCCTCCGCGCGGTCGTACCCCACCCCGCTGACCATGTCGACGCGCTCGACGAACACCCTCGGGGAGTGCCGGGGCACCCAGTAGCTCACCGGATTGTTCAGGGTGTTGACGGGCGCCCCGCGGACGCCGAGCAGCTGGCGGGAGGGCCGCTCCCAGTCGCCGATGCAGGAGATGTTCTGGTTGCCGTACCGGTCGATCTGGCTGGCGCCCATCATCACGTGCCGGCGCCCGCCGGTGACCATGGCCAGGTGGCGGCGGTAGGGGAGCCAGCCCTCCACCGTGCCGTCCAGGCCGACCAGCATCGCCTCCCCGTCGGTCAGCAGCAGGTCGGGGGAGAAGGTCCGCTTGGCCAGCCGGGCCCCGAAGGAGGGGATCAGGCCCATCGGGCTGGCCAGCACCTCCCCGTCGCCGCGCCAGGCCTCGGCGCAGGCGATCACGCAGTATTCGGCGCGCGTGGTCATCGCTGTTCCTCCCGCCAGGTCCGGACGGCGCTCTGGTAGTCGTGCTCGCCCGCCCCGGACAGGAAGCGGGCCGCGAACTCGGGCCAGGGGGTGGTCGCGTACAGCTTCTGGAAGGCCTCGTCGCGGTCGTAGTCGGGCGCGCAGGAGGTGAAGTGCGCGCCGTTCGGGGTCTCCACGACCCCGGTGACCGAGTGCCGGCTGACCAGGAGGGACTGCGGGGGGCCGGACTTGGCCAGCTCGGCGCTCTCCACCAGCTGCTCGCAGGAGACGTACGCGGCGTCGGCGGCCTCGCAGAAGAGGTCGTCGAAGTACGGGTCGGGGCCCAGGTACTGCGCGTTGCCGAGGCGGTCGGCGCGGTTGAGGTGGACCAGGGCGGCGTCCATGCGCAGGGCGGGGACGGCGACGAACTCCTCGCCGTCGGCGTAGGGGGAGGTGACGGTGCGCAGCTCGGGGTTGACCCGCATGACGTCGGAGCCGAGGCCGGCGCGGACGGGCAGGAAGGGCAGCCGGTTGGCGGCGGCGTGCAGGCCCCACATGAACATCGCCTCGTCGTACTCGGTGAGGGCGAGGGAGCCGCTCTCGCGGGCGGCGCGGAAGTGGGGTTCCAGGGGGATGGAGTCCAGGGTGGCGAAGGGGGCGATCAGGCGGCGGATCCGTCCGGCGGCGGCCAGGAGCCCGACGTCGGGGCCGCCGTACGCGACCACGGTGAGATCGGTGATCTCGGAGCGGAGCAGTGCTCTCACCAGGGCCATCGGCTTGCGCCGGGAGCCCCAGCCGCCGATCCCGAGGGTCATTCCGCTGCGCAGCCGCCCGACGACCTCGTCGGGGGTCATGGTCTTGTCCGTCATGCGCTGCCTCCCTGTGCCTTCCCGAAGGTGTCGCGGACCCGGTCGGCGACCCCGCTGAGGTTGGCCTCGAAGGTGAACCCCTGCTCGAAGCGGTAGCTGTGGCGCACGTCGACCGGGTCGATGCCGTTGATGGCGGCCTTGGCCAGCCGGATGAGGGTGCCGTCCTTCTTCGCGATCTCGGCCGCCAGTTCCAGGGCGGCGGCGGACAGCTCCGGGCGCGGGACCACCTTCCACACCGAGCCGTGGGCGTGGAGTTCGGCGGCGGTGGCGGTGCGTGAGGTGTAGTAGAGGGCGCGCATCAGGTGCTGCGGGACGAGCCGGGCCAGGTGGGTGGCGGCGCCCAGGGCCCCGCGGTCCAGCTCGGGCAGTCCGAAGACGGCGTCCTCGCAGGCCACGATCGCGTCCGCGTTGCCGACGAGGCCGATGCCGCCGCCCAGGCAGAAGCCGTGCACGGCCGCCACCACCGGCACCTCGCACTCGTACACGGCGGCGAAGGCCTCGTAGCAGCCGCGGTTGGCCCCGATGAGCGCGGCGTGGCCGCTGTCGCGCTGCATCTCCTTGATGTCGACCCCGGCGTTGAAGCCCCGGCCCGCGGCGGCCAGGACCACGCAGCGCACCTCGGGGTCGCGCCCGGCGGCGCGCAGGGCGTCGGCGAGCTCGTACCAGCCGTGCACGGGGAGGGCGTTGACGGGCGGGAAGTCCACTGTGACGAGTGCGATGCCCTTGTCCGGGCGGGAGGTGGAGACACCCATGAGCGGATCAGCTACCTTTCCACCAAACATTTGTTAGGTGAGGAAGGTAGCAGCCGATGGAGCTCAAGGGGAGGGTCGTGGTCGTCACCGGCGGAACCCGGGGCGTCGGCGCCGGGATCGCCCGCTCGTTCCTCGCGGCGGGCGCGGAGGTCGCCGTCTGCGCGCGGCGCCCGCCGGACGCGCCGGTGGCGGAGGGCGGGCGGGAGGCCGCCTTCACCGCCGTGGACCTGCGCGACCCGGACGCCGTCGGGGAGTTCCTGGACGGGGTCGCGGGGCACTACGGGCGGCTCGATTGCCTGGTCAACAACGCGGGCGGGACCCCGTACCGGCTGCTGGGGGAGGGCGGGGCCGAGCGGCACGCGCGGGTCGTCGCCCTCAACCTGGTGGCTCCGCTGACGGCCTCGCTGGCCGCCTACCCGTGGCTGCGGGAGAGCCGGGGCTCGGTGCTGATGATCGGCAGCGTCAGCGGGACCCGCCCTTCGCCGGGCACGGCGGCGTACGGGGCGGCCAAGGCGGGCCTGGAGCACCTGGCCCGCTCGATGGCCGTGGAATGGGCCCCCGAGGTACGGGTCAACTCCCTCGTCCTCGGCATGGTCCGCACCGAGCTGGCGCACCTGCACTACGGGGACGCGGCGGGCGTCGCCGCGGTCGCCGCCACCGTCCCGCTGGGCCGCCTGGCGGAGCCTGCGGACGTGGGGGAGGCGGCGGTCTTCCTGGCCTCGGACCGCGCGGCGTACGTGACCGGCGCGAGCCTGCTGCTCCACGGCGGCGGCGAACGCCCGGCGTTCCTCGCGGCGTCGACGGTCAACCGCCCGCCGGCCGGCGGCGACGGACCGGCGGGGCCGTCGCGGTGACGGCCGGGGCCGGGTCCGGGGGACGGCCGCTCGGCCGGGGCCCGACCGGGCGCGGGGCGGGGCGGGACGGGGCGGGACGGGGCGGGGGCCCGGGGCCGGACGGGCGGCCCGGCGGGGCTCCGGAGCGGGCGGGCGGAGCGACGGGCCTGCCGGACGGCGACCGGCGGGAAGGCCGGCCGGACGGGCGGGCGGTGGGATGCGGGACCGGTGGCCGGACGGGCCGGCGGGTGCGGATCGACTGTGAGGAGAGCTGACATGGGCATCGTGGACGGACGCGTGGTCATCGTGACGGGCGCCGGCCGGGGGCTGGGCCGGGCCCACGCGCTGGCCTTCGCGGCGGAAGGGGCGAGGGTCGTCGTCAACGACCTCGGCGTCGGACTCGACGGCCTCCCCGGACCCGGCAGCCCGGCCGCCCGCGTGGTGGAGGAGATCCGCGCACGGGGCGGGGAGGCGGTGGCGCACGGCGGGGACATCGCGACGGGCGAGGGCGCGGACTCGCTGGTGGCCTGCGCCCTCGACGCCTTCGGGCGGCTGGACACCCTGGTCAACAACGCCGGGTTCCTGCGGGACCGGATGCTGGTCAACCTCGGGGAGGACGACTGGGACGCGGTGATGCGGGTCCACCTCAAGGGCCACTTCCTGCCGTTGCGGGCGGCGGCCGCCTGGTGGCGGGCCGAGGCGAAGGCGGGCCGGCCGGTCGAGGCCCGGGTCGTCAACACCTCGTCGGGGGCGGGCCTGCTGGGCTCCGTGGGCCAGGGCAACTACAGCGCGGCCAAGGCGGGGATCCTCGGGCTGACGCTGGTGGCGGCGGCGGAGATGGGCCGGTACGGCGTCCAGGTCAACGCCGTCGCCCCGGCGGCGCGGACCCGGATGACCGAGGAGACCTTCGCGGCGACGATGGCCACCCCGGCGGCGGGGGCCTTCGACGCGATGGCCCCGGAGAACGTCTCGCCGCTGGTGGTGTGGCTGGGCGCGGCGGCGTCCGCCGGGGTGACGGGGCGGGTGTTCGAGGCGGAGGGCGGCCGGATCACGGTGATGGAGGGCTGGCGGCCGGGCCCCGCCGTGGACCGGGGCTCGCGCTGGACCCCCTCGGAGGCGGGGGAGGCCACCCTGAAACTCCTGGCCGAGTCGCAGCCGCCGCTCCCTGCGTACGGGGCCCGGTAGCGGCCCGGAGCCGGGCCGTCCGCTGCGCGGATCCGTCTCCCCGCCCCACCCTTCCTCCGTTCCCCGGGGCAAGCCCCGGACCCCGGACGTG
>NZ_JBHVUQ010000303.1:0-6621 GCF_042884105.1 Streptomyces sp. NPDC058157 | reverse complement strand
TGTCCTTCCGGTCCGGGCCGGCCTGTCAAGGGCGCTCCTTCGTCGCGTCGCTACGCGATCGCCTGCGGCGACCCTTGACAGACCAGCCCGAACCGGAAAGACAAGGACTGCCGGGAAACCCCCAAAGAAACGGGACGGTCCGGAGATGGACATGCGGCGGGATCAGCGATCAGGCGGGCGGCCGGGGGCCGGCAGACCAGGCATCCGGCCCCCGATGCCTGTAAACGGGGCTGCTCCACGCGTCAGATCGCTACGCGCTTCTCATTTCTCGGCGTCCGCCGCCCGTCTGGGGCCGCTACCTGCAAGAAATGCCAATCAGGGAAGCATCCGGGGTCGTTGCGCGCATCGGATCGCTACGCGCTGCCCGGATTTCGGCGTCCGGCGGCCGTCTTGGGTTGCTACCTGCGCGAAATGACGATCAGGACCCCATCGGGCGCGGTCCGGCGCGTCAGATCGCTACACGCCTCTCCCGTCTCGGCGTCCGGCGGCCGTCTTGGGCTGGTCCCTGAGCAAGTGGCGGCCATCGTGGCTGCGGACGTGGGGGCCGTTGCCGTCGAGGGCGTCCAGGAGGCGGACGGCGTAGACCTCGGACATGCGGTCGATGACCTCTTCGGGGGTGAGCCACTGGACTGCCGTGGTCTCGTGGGAGAGGCGTTCCGTGCCGCCCGAGGCCTTGCAGCGGAAGACCAGGGCGACCACGCCGGCCGTGGTGTTCTTGTAGACGCCGGTGAGGTGGTCCACCTCGACGTGGATGCCGGTTTCCTCCAGCACTTCCCGCCGCACCCCGTCCTCCGGCGTTTCCGCCAGCTCCAGCACTCCGCCGGGCAACTCCCACGTTCCGTTGTCGGCCCGGCGAATGGCCAGCAGCCGACCGTCATCACGCACCACGACCCCGGCAACCGACACGGAGTGACGTGGCGTTGACCTGTTTGGCGGGGCGCTGTTACTCATGTGCATGAGCATAGGAGGAAGCGAAGGACCATGGGAGCAGCTGTAGGAGAGGGCAGGGCCGTACCCCGGTACTTGCAGATCGCCGAGGACATCGTCCAGCAGGTCCGCACCGGCGTCCTGAAGCCCGGGGACCAGGTGCCGAGTGAAGCCGAGATGGTGGACCGTTATGGCGTCTCGGGTGGGACGGTCCGTAAAGCCATGCTGGAGATCCGTGCCAGCGGTCTCGTGGAGACACGGCACGGCAAGGGTTCCTTCGTGAAGGCCCGGCCGCCGGTGCGTCACCGGTCGTCGGACCGCTTCCGCCGCTCGCTCCGGCAGGGCGGCAAAGCCGCCTACATCGCCGAGTCGGAACAGTCCGGTGCCACCGCGAAGGTGAGTGTCATCCACATCGGACCCGTGGACGCCCCGGAGGCGATCGCCGAGCGGCTCGGCCTGTACGTCGGAACCAAGGTACTGGCGCGCCGTCGCCTGTACTTCCGCAACGGGACGCCCGTGGAAACCGCGACGTCCTACCTGCCGTGGGACGTGGCGCGCGACATCCCCGAACTCTTCGCCGAGAACCCAGGAGACGGCGGCATCTACGCCCGCCTCGAGGAACACGGCCACGTCTTCGCCGAGTTCGCGGAGACCCTGCTGGCACGCCCGGCGGCCAAAGCGGAGGCATCGGAACTCGCTCTGAGCCCCGGGGCAACGGTGGTACATCTGCTGCGGAATGCGATCACCGGCACGGGTCGCGTCGTGGAGGTCTGCGACACCCTCATGGCCGCCGACCAGTTCGTCTTCGAGTACCGCATCCCCGCGACCGACTGAGAGCGAACAGCAGCAACCCACCGTGAGTACATTCTTACGGTGGGTTGACTCATATACAGGAGTCAGGCAACCTTCTCCTCATCACTCCTATACATGAGTGATGGAGTTCAACCTCTTTAGAGGAGTAGGCCCATGAGGCAGATTCCCGTCACCACAGCGGTCGGCAAGACGCCGTGTTGCACGAACATCCACACCGACGACACTCACGAGGTGCGAGTCATCGCGGTCGTCGACTCCGGCTCCAACCTGCTCGATCGGGCACAGACCGGCTGGGAGCGCTTCCTCAGCACCTTCGAGGGAGCGCCTGGTGAGTGAGCAGTACGAGTACCTCCCCCACCGCCTCCTCCGCCGCCGGGTCCGCGACATCGCATCGGGCGCCGAGGGTGAGCTGATGGCCGTGGTCAACGAGGACGTCTCGGACTCCCCCACCCGCACGTACTGGAAGGAACTCGCATACATTCGGGGCGCATCCGGCCGCGAATTCACCACCGCCGTCGAGAACGTCCAACCCGCCTATGACCAGCCCAAGACGGCCGCCGGACGCCGAGACGAGCGAAGCGCGTAGCGATCTGTTGCGCCCACCGGCCCTGGATGCCTCTCTGATTGGCATCGTTTGCGGGTACCAGCCCCAGACGGCCGTCGGACGCCGAGAGATGAGGAGCGCGTAGCGATCTGACGCGTAGGGCAGCCCCGTTTACAGGCAACGGGGCCGGATGCCCGGTCTGCCGGCCCCCGGCCGCCCGGCTGGTCGCTGATCCCGCCGCTTGTCCAAGGAACGTCCGTCCCGTTTCTTTGGGGGTTTCCCGGCAGTCCTTGTCTTTCCGGTTCGGGTCGGTCTGTCAAGGGTCGCCGCAGGCGATCGCGTAGCGACGCGACGAAGGAGCGCCCTTGACAGGCCGGCCCGGACCGGAAGGACAGTGGGACTGGCGGGAAAGCCCCAACCCTCCCTGAGACCGCTGAGTGTGGTCCCGCCCTCCCGGACCCCGGGCCGCTGTCCGGTTACCGCCCGGCGGGACCCCGCCCCCCGCCCACCCACCCGCAGACGGGGAGGCGGGTGGGCAGCCACCGCCCAGCCCCCGGCCCCTCGCAGGGGTGATGGCGGGCCCCCGCCGTGAGGGCCGTAGCCTCAGCCGCCCGCCCCCAGCCGGACCGCCGCCAGTACCGGGAGGTGGTCCGTTGCCGCGCGGAGGTCGGTGGCCGGGAGGCCCGTCGGGACTCCGCAGGCGAGGACCTCCACGCTGCGGGAGGCGAACACCGCGTCGATGCGGCGGGACGGGGAGGACGACGGGAAGGTGGGGCCGCCGCCCCAGGGGGCGGTGGTCCAGCAGTCCTGGAGGGTGGCCGACAGGCGGGTGAAGGCCGGGCCGCCCGGGGATTCGTTGACGTCGGCGGCGGCGATCACGTGCGGGGCGTCCAGGGCGGCGACCCGGTCCAGGAGGAGGTCGGCCTGGGCGGCGCGTTCCGTCGCGTCCAGGGAGAGGTGGGCGCTGACCACTCCGACCCGGGCCGAGCCGAAGCGGACCACGGCCGTGGCGAAGCCGCGCCGGTGGAGGCCGGGGGTCAGGGGGAGCAGGACGTCCTCCGTGCGTTCCACGAAGGCCCGCAGCGAGCACAGCAGCAGCGGCCCGGCGGCCGTCGCTCCGCCGCCCAGGACCACCAGGTCGGCCTTGGAGGCCAGCCGGGCGGCGTGCTTGCGCCAGCGGAAGAAGCGCGGGGCCTCCTGGATGAAGACCAGGTCCGGGGCGCAGGCCCGGATCACCCGGGCCAGTGCCTCCTCGTCGTCGCGCATCGAGCGCACGTTGTAGCTGAGGACGCGGATCACGGCGGAGCCGTCGGGTTCGGTCGCGGACCCGGGCAGTGCATCGGGGACGGCGTCGGCGTCGGGCAGGGGCTGGGGCTGGGGCAACGTGTCGGGCACCATGCCCGCAAGATACGCAGCCGCCCGCCGCTCCCACAGGGGGCACGGCGGGCGGCTCGAGAGGTGTCCGAGCGGGGCTCAGCCCTGGCGGGCCAGGTCCGCCGCGCCGACCAGGCCGGCCTTGCCGCCGAGCTGCGCGGCGAGGACCTGCGCGTGCGGCCGCCAGGCGCCGCCGATCAGCCAGCGCTTGAAGGACTTGCGGATCGGGTCGAGGACGAGGTCGCCCTCGTCGGAGACCCCGCCGCCGACGATGAACGCCGACGGGTCGAAGAGGGAGGCCAGGTCGGCCAGGCCCGCGCCGGCCCAGCGGGCGAGCTCGCGGAAGGAGTCGACGGCCACCGGGTCGCCCTGGCGGGCGGCCTGGCTGATGTGCTTGCCCTCGATGCCCTCGGGGGTGCCGTCGCCGAGGCCCAGCAGGACCGCCGCGTGCTCGGGGGTGGCGTTGGCGCGCTGCTTGGCGTAGCGGACGAGGGCGCGGCCGGAGGCGTACTGCTCCCAGCAGCCCTGGCTGCCGCAGCCGCACAGCAGGCCGTCGGGGACGACCCGGATGTGCCCGAACTCGGCGGCGACGCCGAAGCGGCCGCGGCGCAGCTTGTTGCCCATGATGATGCCGCCGCCCAGGCCCGTGCCGAGCGTGATGCAGATGACGTCCTCGTGGCCCTGGCCGGCGCCGAAGCGGTACTCGCCCCAGGCGGCGCAGTTCGCGTCGTTCTCGACGACGACCGGGAGGCCGATGCGCTGCTCGACCTTGTCCTTGAGCGGTTCGTGGCGCCAGTTGATGTTGGGCGCGAAGAGGACGGTCGCGCGCTTGTCGTCCACGTATCCGGCGGCGCCGATGCCGACGGCCTCGATGGTGTGGTTGCTGCTGACCTCGGAGACGGCGGCGCAGATCGCCTCCGTCACGCCGTCCGCGGTCGGCGGGGTGGGCACCTTGTACGTCTCAAGGATGGTGCCCTCTTCGTCGACCACGCCGGCCGCGATCTTCGTGCCGCCGATGTCGACGCCGATGGTGAGTCCCATTAGTCCCTCGGTTTTCCGGTCAAGCCCCGCCACGGCCCACCGTACCCGAGCCCGGCGGAGTCTCAGTCGAGATCGATCCGCTGGGCCGGGCCCTCGTCGGGGCCGTCGCCCGGGCCGCCGTCGGCGTCGGTGTGCCTCCGGGGGGCCGGGGGTTCGTCCCGGACCCAGCGGCGTTCATGGCCCTCGACGGCCGAGCGGTAGGCGGCGAGCAGCTCGGATCCGGCGGCGGCGAGGTGGCCGAACACCTCCGGGTTGCGTTCGATGACGGGTTTGGCGGCGGTCTTGGCCTGGTTGACGAACTGGCGTACGGCGCCCTGGGCGGCCGCGGCGAGCTCCGGGTTGTTGAGGGCGGAGACCTTGTCGGCGACGGCGCCGAGGAGCTTGAACAGTTCCTCGGCGGCGGTGCCGGTGGCGTCCGCCCCCGCGCTCGCGCCCGTGCCCTGCTCGCGCTCCGCCCGGCGGCGCTCCCGTTCGGCGGCGAGGTCCTCGGCGCAGGCCTTCGCCCAGGCGTCGTCGTCGGTGGGGCGGTCGGTGGCCTCGCTCATGGCGGACTCTCCTGCGGCTGCGGTAGGGGCTACTTCCGACGGTACCCGAACGGAGGTACGCAGCTCAGCGCGCCCGGGGCCACAGCTGCGGGTCGGGGGTGAAGCGGATGCGGAGCACCCCGTCGGTGAGGGCGGCGCCGGAGACGGTGCAGCGGCGCAGGGCGGAGGGGAGGGAAACGGTCCTGCGGTAGGGGCCGACCGCGAGGTGGAGTTCGTCGCCGCGGCGGACCAGGTCGAGCTCGCTCTTGCGGGCGCGGGGCAGGGGGACGGCCCAGACGAGCACGCCGTCCTCGGCGAGCCGGTCCTCGACGGTCCAGCCGGGGCGGGACGCGGGGGTGGGGCCGGGGTCGGGGCCGGGGTCCGGGGCCAGGGCTTCGGTGCCGGTGAGCTCGCCGGGGTGGCCCGGGTCGCGGCCGAGGTGTGCCAGCGGGACCACGGGCGTCTCCTGCCGCCACCGGGCGAGGTACTCCGCCTGCTGGGCGGCGAGTCCGGCCAGCCACGGGTCGGCGGAGTCCTGGGGGACGAGCCGGTTGGCCACCAGGTCGTGGACGGGCAGCTGGTGCAGGGCGAGGCCGAGCGTGCCGGTGCGCAGGGCGGCGTCGGCGGCGGGTCCGGGTTCGGCGACGAGGCGGACCCGGGTGGTGGGGGCCTCGACTACGGCCTGGACGGCGGCGAGCTCCTCGTCCCAGCGGGCGGCGGTCTCGTAGAGCCACTGGGCGGGCATGGGGACGCCGGCGAGCTGGGCGAGCACGGGGCGCAGGGCGCGGGCCGCCTGGCGCTCGGCGGGCAGCAGGCGGGCCAGGTAGCGGCGCAGCTGGGCGGGGAGGGCGAGGGTGGTCAGGGCCTGGTGCAGCGGGGGCATGTCCACGACGACGAGGTCGGTGGCGGGGGTGGCGGCGGCGCGGCGCAGGCCGCGCAGGAGGGCGAACTGCTCGGCGCCGGGGAGTTCGGTGAGTTCCTCGGCACCGAGGGGGCTGCCGCCGAGCATGGACAGGAGGGTGGCGCCGCGTTCCTGGAGGGCGGCGAGCTCCGTGCGGAACTCCTGGCCGGAGTCGAGGCGGGCGAGGCGGATGCCGTCCGGGGCGGGGGCGCCGGCCCAGGGGTCGTCGGCGCACAGCAGGAGCACGCGCTGCCCGGCGCGGGCCGCGGCGAGCGCGGTGGCGGCGGCGACGGTGGTGCGGCCGGCGGCGCCGGGGCCGGTGACGAGCAGGGTGTGCGGCATGCGGGGCTCCGGGTCGTAGATCGTCCTCGCGCTGCACGCTACGCCGTCCGGCGGCGGGGGCGGTGCCTGGGTCCTGCGGACCCTGCCCAGCGGGCGGCCCCGGCCCGGCGCCGGCGGCGGGCCGGTCCCGGCCGGGGGCCGCCCGGGGTCTACGC
>NZ_JBHVUQ010000302.1:0-6631 GCF_042884105.1 Streptomyces sp. NPDC058157 | reverse complement strand
CGGGGGGCCCCCCCCCGCGCCGCCGCGGCCGGCCGCCGGGGGCGCCCGCCGGGGGGGGGCCCCCCCCCCCCCCCCGCGCCTGCGTCCGGGTCAGGGCACCGACACCACCACGGTCTTGGCCGCCTTGTCGTGCAGGCCCTGCTTGTAGGGCTGGTCGACGAGGATCGAGATGCCCACGACGACCCACCACAGCCCGCAGCACAGGAACGCGGGGACCCACAGGACGGCCGCCCGGCCGAGGGCCGCGCCGGACGAGGGCACGCTGCCGTCGTTGAGCATGGCGACCCGCAGCCGCATCGCCTTCTTGCCGAGGGTCTGGCCGTCCTTCTGGGTGAAGAACCAGTCGTAGACGATCCAGGCCGCGACGTAGACCAGCCACCACAGCAGGGCCGCGCCGGTGACCCACCGGGAGGCGGAGTCGGTCAGTTCGCCGTTCTGGTCGGTGTCCACCGGGAGGGCGAAGCCGACCGCGAAGAGGATCAGCCAGAGCGGGACGAACACGACCACCAGGTCGATGAGGCGCGCGACGAGCCGCTTGCCGGTGTCCGCCAGCGGGGGCATGCCGGCGAGCGGGTCGGGCATGCCGTAGCCGTGCGGGGGCGGCGGCGGGGGCGGCGGGTACCCCCCGCCGGGCGGCGCGGGGTACCCCGGATAGCCGCCGCCACCGGCCGGGGGCGGTGAGCCGTAGGGCGGGCCGCCCGGCGGAGGCGTCGGTTCCTGCGGCTTCTTGAGGAACGGGTCGTCCTCGGGCGGCTGGCCCGGCGGCGGCTGGTCGGTGCTCATGGCCCGAGTCGAACCCGGCCCCACCCCACCCGCAACGCGGCGCCGTCCGTCCGGGGGATAACGGCCCCGCCGCACGGGGGCGGGGCCGTCGCCGGGACGTCAGCGCGTCACGAACGTGCGGGCCGCCTTGTCGTGCCAGGCCCGTCGGCGCGGGCGGTCGACCAGGCACCACAGGCTCCCCGGCACCCCCAGCAGCCCGTACACCAGCCAGCGCAGCAGGGCCTTGCCGAAGCCGGGCGGGCGCAGGGTGGCGGTGCCCAGCACCCGCACCCCGCACAGCTTCTTGCCCGGCGTACGGCCCCAGCGGGCGGTGGGCAGGACCTCGTAGAGCAGTCCGAACAGCAGGAGGGCACCGAGTACGAGGCCCAGCCGGCCGGCGGTGGTGGCGTCGAGCAGCCACACGGTGGTGGTGCGGCCGCTGGCCCGGGCGGCGTCGACCTTGGCCTGGAGATGGGCCGTCACCCCGGGTACGAGGGGCGCCGCGACGCCGACGGCCACCCCGGCGAGCACGAGCGAGTCCAGCAGCCTCGCCAGCCCCCGCCGCACCAGCCCGGCGGGCCGCACGGCCCGCTCGGCCATCCGCTCGAAGACGGCCCGCGCGTCCTCGCCCGGGGCCGGGGCGGGGCCGGACGAAGGGGCGTGCGCGGCGGGCGCCTCCGCCCGCCCGGCCGGGGCGGGGCCGGGGTGCGCACCGGAGCGGGCGCCCGCCGGAGCGTCGGGCCGCCTCCGCCCGTGCGCCGCCCCCTCCTCGGGGCCGGGGTGCGCCGGGCCTGGGGACCACCTCCCGTCGGACTCCCCCGCCGTGCCGGCCCGCTCCCGGGCCGGACCCGCCGCTCCGCCGCCGGCAGCCCGGACGGCATCCGCCGGAGCCTGCCCCGGAGCCCCGGCCCACGCCTGCACGGGCTCCCCCTCCGGGCCCGGATACCGGGACCCGGCCCGGGCCGCAGCCGACGCCGGAGCCCCTGCGGCCCACGGCCCCGGATCCGCCGCGGGCACACCGGCCCCCCGGACGCCCTCCCCCGCTACCCCGGCCCACGCCGAAGCCGAAGCCGAAGCCGAAGCCGAACCACCCGCCGCCCGGGCGGCATCCGCCGCAGCCGGAGCCGGAGCCGACGCCCCGGCGGCCCGAAGCCCCGTGTCCCCCGCAGGCACACCGGCCCCCCGGACGCCGTCCGCGGGATCCCCGGCCCATGCCGGAGCCGGAGCCGGAGCCCGCGCGGCCCGGGCCTGAGGCGAAGCCTCCGACGCCCCGGCGGGCCACCGCGCCGGATCCGGGAACCCCGCCGCCCGGGCGGAGTCCCCGGGCGTGCCCGGGGCGGCGCTCCATCCCCGGCCGGGCTCCGGCGGAACGGGGGCGGGCGCGGGGGCGGGCGCGGGGGCCGTGGCCTCGGGCCAGCTGGAGGTGAGGCCCGAGACGCCCGTCGCGGGGGCGTACGGCCAGGCCGGCGGGCGGGCCGAGAGGATGCCCACGCTCTCGGCGGCGGCCTGCGCGGGCAGCCGCCGTGCTGCGGGGGCGGCGGGCGGGGCGGGGGCGGCGGCCGCGGGGCGGGCCAGGGAGATCCCGCCGGGCCGGGCGTCCTCGGGCTCCGGGCCGCCCCAGGAGACCCGCACGTCACGCGGCCCGCCGAACCCCGCCTGGTGCGCGGGGTCCGCCTGCCAGCCCCCGCCCTCCCGCTCCCGTTCCGCGTCCCCCCGCCAGGCCGTCGCCGCCGCGCCGGGGCCGGGGTCCGGCAGGGCCCCGGTGGCGGAGGTCTCGTCGAGGAACACGGGGCCCGTCTCCTCCACCGGGGCGGGGGCGGGGGCGGGACGGCTCGTACCCGGGACCCAGGCGGCTCCGTTCCAGTACCGGACGTACCCGGGGATGGACGGATCGGGGTAGTAGCCCTCTCGGGCCGCGTGCTCGCCGTCACCAGGGGAGGCCGTCAATGTCCCCAACTCCGATCGTGGCTCAAGGCTTGTGCAGGGGAGGACCCAAGGGGAGGACCATAGCCAAGAACCCCTTCCCGACAGGTCCGGTAACGGCAGATTCCAAGCCTTTGAGCGAACCTCGCCCCGCCCCCGGTCCGGCCCTCACCCCAACCCATCGATTCCGGTCATCCGACAGATTCCGGCCAACCTCGAAACCGGTGCCGGAAGTCGCGTCATACCCGGGCACATCGGCGCTCTCCCCCTACGTGGGGCGATCCGCGCCCCACGTCCGCAACCGACGCACCGAAGTGAGGCCGCCGTGCACCACCACCCCGTCATCGAGCGCGAGCTGGAGCTCAGGCTGATCCTGTCCCCCGAGCGCAGCATCCGCGTCCCCGCCAAGCTGCTCTACCTGACCGACGACCCCTACGCCGTGCACATCACCTTCCACACGGGCACCAGCGCCCCGGTGAACTGGACCTTCGCCCGCGAGCTGCTCGTCGAGGGGGTGTTCCGCCCCTGCGGCCACGGGGACGTCCGGATCTGGCCCACGAAGATCGACAGCGAGGCGGTGCTGTGCATGGCGCTCAGCTCCCCCGACGGCGACGCCCTCCTGGAGGCCCCGGCGGGCGCGGTGTCGGCCTGGCTGGAGCGCACCCTGCGCGTGGTCCCGCCCGGGACCGAGACGGAGCGGCTCCGCCTCGACGAGGCGCTGGCCGAGCTGCTCACCCCGACCCCGGCCGACGAGCTGTGGCTGCGCGACCCGTGGCCCTCCGACGAGTCCGCGGACGGTGACCTGTGAGCCCCGACGGCCGCCAGGACCCCCGGCCCTCCTCAGAACAGCTTGCCGGGGTTGAGCAGTCCGAGCGGGTCGAAGGCCTGCTTGACGGCGCGCTGCATCTCCAGCCCGACCGGCCCGAGTTCGCGGGAGAGCCACTCCTTCTTCAGCACCCCGACCCCGTGCTCCCCGGTGATGGTCCCGCCCAGGGCCAGCCCGAGGGCCATGATCTCGTCGAACGACTCGCGGGCCCGCCGCGCCTCGTCCTCGTCCGCGGGGTCGAAGCAGACGACCGGGTGGGTGTTGCCGTCGCCCGCGTGCGCGCAGACGCCGATGAGCAGGCCGTACGCCCGGGCGATGGCGGCCGTGCCGTCCAGCATCTCGGCGAGCCGCGACCGGGGCACGCAGACGTCGTCGATCATCGTCGCGGGCCGCAGCGCCTCCAGGGCGGTCAGGGACATCCGGCGGGCCTGGAGCAGCAGTTCCGACTCCGCCTCGTCCTCGGCGGGGACGACGGCGGTCGCGCCGGCGGCCTCGCACAGTGCGCCGACGGCGGCGAGGGCGGCGGGCGCGTCCGGGGTGTCGAAGGCGGCCAGCAGCAGCGCCTCCGTGCTGTCCGGCAGGCCCATCTTGCCGAGGGCGTTGACGGCGCGGACGGTCGTGCGGTCCATCAGCTCCAGCAGCGAGGGCGCCAGCCCCGCCTCCATGACGGCGCAGACGGCCTCGCAGGCGGCCGCGACGGACGGGAACTCGGCGGCGAGCGCCAGTTGCCGCGGCGGCGCCGGCCGCAGCGCCAGGACGGCCCCCACGACCACGCCCAGGGTGCCTTCGGAGCCCACGAACAGCCGGGTCAGGTCATATCCGGCGACGCCCTTGGCGGTGCGCCGTCCGGTGCGCAGCAGCCGGCCGTCCGCGAGCACCACGTCCAGCCCGAGCACGTACTCGGCGGTGACCCCGTACTTGACGCAGCACAGCCCGCCCGAGGCGGTGCCGATGTTGCCGCCGATCGTGCACTGCTCCCAACTGGAGGGGTCGGGCGGGTAGTACAGGCCCTGTTCGGCGACGGCACGGGAGAGGACCGCGTTGACCACGCCCGGCTCGACGACGGCGATCCGGTCGACGGCGGAGACCTCCAGGATCCGGTCCATCTTCACCAGGGAGAGCACGATGCAGCCGTCGGAGGCGTTGGCGGCCCCGGACAGGCCCGTCCGGGCGCCCTGGGGGACCACGGGGACGCGTAGGGCGGTCGCGGTGCGCATCACGTGCCGCACCTGCTCCACGGTCCTCGGGAGGACGACGACGGCGGGCGTTCCGGCGGGGCAGAAGCTCGCCATGTCGGTGGCGTACGAGGTGGTCACCTGCGGGTCCGTCAGGAGCGCCTCGGGCGGCAGCCCTTCGCGCAGCCGTGCGAGGAGAGCGGGGGTCCGGGAGTGGAGGTCGTCGTCCATGGGGTCAGAGTGGCAGTCGGGGCCATCGGTGTGAACACGGTTGCGGTGGGCTTCGGACACCCGGGCGGCCTCTTCATATTGACGCACAGTGAGCGCATGGACGGTTTCGACGAGCATTCCCCGCAGCCCGCGCCGCCCGTGACCTTCACCGGCCGCAAGACGGTGGTGGCGGCCGCGGTGACGGTGGTCCTGATCGCCGCGACCCTGCTGATCCGCCCCGCCCGCTCGGGCGACGACGCGCGTCCGCCGGGGCCGAGCGAACGGGCCGCGTCGGCGGTGGGCAGGGGCGCCCCGGCGGCGGCGGTGGACCTGACGGCGCTGGTGGCGGACCGGGAGAAGTGGGTCGCCGGGCATCCGGACGACGACGCTTCGTGGGCGGTGCTCGGCTCGGCGTACCTGGAACAGGCCCGGCGGACGGCCGATTCCGGCTGGTTCCCGAAGGCGGAGCGGTCCCTGAAGCGGTCCCTGGAGGTCCGGCCCGCGGAGAAGGGCAACTTCGACGCGATGACGGGCATGGGCGCGCTGGCGGGCGCCCGGGGCGACTTCGTGACGGCCCGCAAGTGGGGCGAGCTGGTACGGGCGCAGGCGCCGCGGCGCTGGACGGCGTACCCGGTCCTGGTGGACGCGTACACGGGCCTGGGCGACTACAAGGGCGCCCAGAAGACGATGGAGCAGCTGCAGGAGCTGCGTCCGGGGCTGGCCGCGGACCTGAGGGCGGCCCAGGTGTACCGGGACCGGGGCTGGCGCGAGGACGCGGTGGTGGCGCTGGAGTCGGCGGGGGGTGCGGCGAAGTCCCCGGCGGAGAAGGCGTACGTGCTGTTCCGGCTCGGGGAGCTGGCCTGGGAACGGGGCGACGCGGCCGAGGCGCTGCGCCAGTACGAGGCCGCCCAGCGCACGGATCCGGCGCAGGCGGAGGCCCTGGGCGGCCGGGCGCGGGCACTGGCGGCGCTGGGGCGGGGCGGGGAGGCGGTGCGCGAGTACCGGATGGCGCTGGGGCGTGCGCCGTCGCCGCGGCTGGCGCTGGAGCTGGGTGAGCTGCTGGACTCGCTGGGGCGGCCGCAGGAGGCGCGGGCGCAGTACGAGGCGGTGTCGGTGCTGGCGGCGCGGAGCACGGCGGACGGGGTGGACCAGGAGGTGGTGCTGGGCCTGTTCGAGGCGGACCACGGGGATCCGGCGGTGGCGGTGCGGCGGCTGTCGGCGGAGTGGGAGCGGCACAAGAGCGTGCAGGTGGCCGACGCGCTGGGGTGGGCGCTGCACCGGGGCGGGGACGACGCGCAGGCACTGGAGTACGCGAAGAAGGCCACGGAACCCGGGCTGCGGAGCGCGGAGTTCGCCTACCACCGGGCGGTGATCGAGCAGGGGCTCGGGGACGAGGCGGCGGCGCGGCGCCACCTGCAGGAGGTCGAGCGGACGAACCCGGTCTTCTCGCCGGTGCGGGGGCCGCTGGCGAAGGAGGCCCTGGCGACGGTCGGGCAGCCGGCGCCGGGCGGCCCGGAGAACATGCAGCCGCGCACGCCGTGGGTGGCGCCGGAGATGCCGAAGCCCCGCCCGAAGCCGAAGCCTGCGGCGCAGCCCGCGAAACCGAAGCCCCAGCCGAAGCCGAGCCCGTCGGGCAGGTGAGGCCCCGGCGGGGCTGTGTACAGCCCCGCCTGGGGGCCCCTCCCAGCGGTAGCTGGGGGAGATCGAGGCGCGGGGGTCTGGGGGCGGAGCCCCC
>NZ_JBHVUQ010000301.1:0-6731 GCF_042884105.1 Streptomyces sp. NPDC058157 | reverse complement strand
ACCGTGAGGTGACCTCAGGCGCGTCGGATCGCTACGCGCTCCTCGATTTCCGGCGTCCGGCGGCCCTCTTGGGCTGGGATGCTCTGCCGATTGGCATGTGGCTCGCGTACCAGCCCCAGACGGCGGCCGGACGCCGAGATCTGTGCAGCGCGTAGCGATCTGACGCGCCCGGCGGCCCCGGATGCCAATCCCACCGCCCTTTGGTGCGGGTATCAGCCCCAGACGGCTGGCAGATGCCGGAATTCGAGGAGCGCGTAGCGATGTGGCGCGCCCACCGGCCCCGGATGACGAATCCGTCGTCCTTTGGCCACTGCAGCGAGCCCAGGCGGCTGGTAGACGCTGAGACGGGAGGAGCGCGTAGCGATCTGGGGCGTGGGGGCGGCCCCGGAGGGCAGTCGCATCTGCCCGGATGGATGTCTGACGGCCCCCGGCCAGCCCGGCTGGTCCCTGACTCGGCCGCATGTCCATCTCCGGACCGTCCCGTTCCTTTGGGGGTTTCCCGGCAGTCTTCGTTTTTCCGGGGCGGGACGGGCTGTCAAGGGTGGAGCGCAGCGACATCGCGTAGCGACGCGACGAAGGAGCGCTCTTGACTGACCGGCCCGACGCGGAAGGACGATGAGACTGACGGGAAAGCCCCAGCCGATCTCTGAGACCGCCGGCTGAGGCCCCGGTCGTCTGCGGTCCCGGTCCGCTGGGCCGTTCCGGTCCGGGAAGGCGGTTCCGGTCCGGGAAGGTGGTGCCGGAGCGCCGATGGCCCCCCGCAGGCTGAGCAGCGGGGGGCCATCGGGGCGGCGGGGCGCCGGGCCTACAGGCCCATCGCCGCCGCGAGGTCCTTCTTCACCGTGTCCAGGATTTCCTGGCCCCGGGTGCGGGCCGCCGTGAGGTCCGAGGGTTCCGCGACCGGGACGACGACCTCGAGGTAGCACTTCAGCTTGGGCTCCGTGCCCGACGGGCGGCAGATGACCCGGGCCTTGTAGTCGCCCTCCAGGTAGTAGCGGAGGCCGTCCGTGGGCGGGAGCTTCTCCGTGCCCTGGGACAGGTCCTCCGCCGAGACCACCCGCAGGCCCGCCAGGGCCGTCGGGGGCTCCGCGCGCAGCTGCGCCATCGCGTTGGCGATGATCGACAGGTCCTCGACGCGGACCGACAGCTGGTCGGTGTGGTGGAGGCCGTGGGCCATCGCCAGGTCGTCCAGGAGATCGGTCAGGGTGCGGCCCTGCTCCTTGAGCACCGAGGCCAGTTCGGCGACCAGCAGGGCGGCGGTGATGCCGTCCTTGTCGCGGACGCCCTCGGGGTCCACGCAGTAGCCGAGGGCTTCCTCGTAGCCGTAGCGCAGGCCCTCCACGCGGGAGATCCACTTGAAGCCCGTGAGGGTCTCCTCGTAGCCGAGGTTCGCCGCCTCGGCGATCCGGCCCAGGAGGGAGGAGGAGACGATCGACTCGGCGAAGACGCCCTGCGCGCCCTTGTGGACCAGGTGGGCCGCCAGGAGGGCGCCGACCTCGTCGCCGCGCAGCATGCGCCAGCCGCCGTTGTCGGGGACGGCCACGGCGCAGCGGTCCGCGTCCGGGTCGTTGGCGATCACGATGTCCGGCTGGACCTCGGCGGCCTTCGCGAAGGCCAGGTCCATCGCGCCGGGCTCCTCCGGGTTGGGGAAGGCGACCGTCGGGAAGGCCGGGTCCGGCTCCGCCTGCTCGGCGACGAGCACCGGGGTGGGGAAGCCGTGCCGGGCGAAGGCCGCCATGACGACGTCCTTGCCGACGCCGTGCATGGCCGTGTACACGGTCCGTACGCCGCGCGGGGACGCGGGCGTCAGGACGGAGTCCGTGCGGGCCAGGTACGCCTCCAGGACCTCCTCGTCGAGCTGCAGCCAGCCGTCGGAGGGGCGGGGGACGGAGGCGAGGGAGGGGATCGCGTCGATCTCCGCCGCGATCTGCGCGTCCGCCGGGGAGACGATCTGCGAGCCGTCGCCGAGGTAGACCTTGTAGCCGTTGTCCCGCGGAGGGTTGTGGCTCGCGGTCACCTCGACGCCGGCGACGGCCCCCAGGTGCCTTATGGCGTACGCGAGGACGGGCGTGGGCAGCGGGCGGGGGAGGACGGCGGCGCGCAGGCCGGCGCCCGTCATGACGGCCGCCGTGTCGCGGGCGAAGTCCGCGGACTTGTAGCGCGCGTCGTAGCCGACGACCACCAGGCCGCCCTCGTGGCCCTGGGCCTTGAGGTAGGCCGCCAGGCCCGCCGCGGCGCGGATCACCACGGAGCGGTTCATCCGCATCGGGCCCGCGCCGATCTCGCCGCGCAGTCCGGCGGTGCCGAACTGGAGCGTGCCGGAGAAGCGGTCCGCGAGCTCGGCGGTGTCGCCCGCCTCGATGAGGGCGCGCAGCTCGGCCGCGGTCTCCTCGTCGGGGTCCTCCGCCAGCCAGGTCCGGGCCCGGGTGAGCAGGTCGTCCTGTGCCTGTTCCACTAGTTCCGCCTTGCCTCTCGTACGTCGATCAGTCGGTCGGGTGCCGGTCAGATGCGGGCGAGGACCTGCGTCAGCAGGGTGCCCATGCGGGCGGCGGAGTCGCGGCCGGCCTGGAGGACCTCTTCGTGGTTCAGCGGCTCGCCCGACAGGCCCGCGGCCAGGTTGGTGACCAGGGAGATGCCGAGCACCTCGGCGCCGGCCTCGCGGGCGGCGATGGCCTCCAGCACGGTGGACATGCCGACCAGGTCGGCGCCCATGACGCGGATCATGTTGATCTCGGCCGGGGTCTCGTAGTGCGGGCCGGGGAACTGGACGTAGACGCCCTCTTCGAGGGTCTCGTCGATCTCCTTGCACATCGCGCGCAGGCGCGGCGAGTACAGGTCGGTGAGGTCCACGAAGTTCGCGCCGACGATCGGCGAGGTCGCGGTGAGGTTGAGGTGGTCGCTGATCAGGACGGGCTGGCCGGGCTTCATGCCCTCGCGCAGGCCGCCGCAGCCGTTGGTCAGGACGACGGTCTTGCAGCCGGCGGCGACGGCGGTACGGACGCCGTGCGCGACGGCGGCGACGCCGCGGCCCTCGTAGAAGTGGGTCCGGCCGAGGAAGAGCAGGGCGCGCTTGTCGCCGATCTTGTACGAGCGGATCTTGCCGCCGTGGCCCTCGACGGCGGGCGGCGGGAAGCCGGGCAGCTCGGTGACCGGGAACTCGGCCTCGGGCGCGCCGAGCGCCTCTGCGGCGGGGGCCCAGCCGGAGCCCATGACGAGGGCGACATCGTGGGATTCGACGCCGGTGAGCTCGCGGAGGCGGGCGGCGGCGGCGTCGGCGGCGGCGAAGGGGTCGGTAACAGATGCGTTCACGCGGATGAGCGTAGCCGCTGTTGGCCTACGCGCGTAGATGGCACAGCTCACGGTGTTCGGATCGTTGCCTTGTCGTTTCCGCCGAATCGTCCCGGAGGGCCTGGAGGGAAGCTGGGGCTCCGCCCCAGACCCCCCGCGCCTCATGCTGTGGCGGGGCTGGAATTCAGCAGGGCCGCTTGCGGAGTTCCATCACGTAGTCGTGCGGGGCGCCCGCCGATTCCGCGGCGTCGGCGATCTCGCCGAGGTAGCGGGCCGAGGGGAGGCCGCCCTCGTAGCCGTTGAGGACGTAGCACCAGGCGGCCTCCTCGCCGTCCAGCGTGTGGACCCGGATCCGCATGCGGCGGTAGATGTCCAGCCCGACGCCCTCCCAGCGGTCCATGGAGTCCTCGTCGAGCGGTGCGATGTCGTACAGGGCGACGAAGACCTGCTGGCGGGGGGCTTCCACGATGGTGGCGAGAGCGCCTTCCCAGCCCATCTGCTCGCCGCCGAAGGTCAGCCGCCAGTCGTTGATCCAGCCCGTGCCGCGCAGCGGCGAATGCGGAGCGCGGCGCGTCATCAGCCGCGGGTCGAGGTTGCCGGCGTACGCGGCGTAGAGCGACATGAGGTCGAGGGTACGGGAGGGGTGCCCCGGCACGCGTGCCCGGATGGCGCACGGATGACAGGACCGGGAGTGGGACACGTGAGCGGGACCGGGAGTGGAGCACCTTGAAGCGTGCGGGACAATGGGCGTGGAATGCATCCCCCGGGGAGACCCCCCGGATCGCCGGCCGGGGCGGCAGCCGGCCGGGCAGACGTGAGGCGGAGTTTTCGTGACCCGGATCGTGATCATCGGCGGCGGACCCGGCGGGTATGAGGCGGCCCTGGTGGGGGCCCAGCTCGGCGCGGAGGTGACCGTCGTCGACTGCGACGGTCTGGGCGGGGCGTCGGTGCTGACCGACTGCGTGCCCTCCAAGACCCTCATCGCGACCGCCGAGGTCATGACCACCTTCGACTCCTCCTACGAGGAGCTCGGCATCGTCGTCGCCGACGACACCCCGCCCATCGAGCAGGCCGCGCGCGTCGTCGGCGTCGATCTCGGCAAGGTGAACCGGCGCGTCAAGCGCCTCGCGCTCGCCCAGTCGCACGACATCACCGCCTCCGTGACCCGGGCCGGCGCCCGCGTGCTGCGCGGCCGCGGCAAGCTCGGCGGGCCGCAGGGCATCGACGGCACCCGGGACGTCATCGTCACCGCGGCCGACGGCACGGAGACGATCCTCACCGCCGACGCCGTGCTGATCGCCACCGGCGGCACCCCGCGCGAGATCCCCGACGCGATGCCCGACGGGGAGCGGATCCTGAACTGGACCCAGGTCTACGACCTGGAGGAGCTCCCCGAGGAGCTCATCGTGGTCGGCTCCGGTGTCACCGGCGCCGAGTTCGCCGGCGCGTACCAGGCGCTGGGCTCCCGCGTGACGCTGGTGTCCTCCCGCGACCGCGTGCTGCCGGGCGAGGACCCGGACGCGGCCGCCGTCCTGGAGGACGTCTTCCGCCGCCGCGGCATGAACGTCATCGGCCGCTCGCGCGCCGAGTCCGCGAAGCGGGTCGGCGACCGGGTCGAGGTCACCCTCTCCGACGGCCGGGTCATCAGCGGCACCCACTGCCTGATGGCGGTCGGCGCGATCCCGAACACCAAGGACATGAACCTGGAGGAGTCCGGGGTCCGGCTGAAGGAGTCCGGGCACATCTGGACCGACAAGGTCTCGCGGACCTCCTCGCCGGGCGTGTACGCCGCCGGTGACGTGACTGGCGTCTTCGCGCTGGCCTCCGTCGCCGCCATGCAGGGGCGCATCGCGATGTACCACTTCCTCGGTGACGCGGTGGCCCCGCTGAACCTGAAGACGGTCTCCTCGAACGTCTTCACCGACCCCGAGATCGCCACTGTCGGTTACACCCAGGCCGACGTGGACGCCGGGAAGATCGACGCCCGTGTCGTGAAGCTGCCCCTGCTGCGCAACCCGCGCGCCAAGATGCAGGGCATCCGGGACGGCTTCGTGAAGCTGTTCTGCCGTCCGGGCACCGGGATCGTGGTCGGCGGCGTGGTCGTCTCGCCGCGCGCGAGCGAGCTGATCCACCCCATCTCGATCGCGGTCGACAACAACCTGACCGTCGAGCAGATCGCAAACGCGTTCACCGTGTACCCCTCGCTGTCGGGTTCGATCGCCGAGGTCGCCCGCCAGCTCCACACGCGCAAGGCGGCCGGAGAGGCGTAGGGGCCGGGCAACCGCCCCTGCCCGTAACGGGGTTGGGGCGGGCTCCGGGACCGGGCGGTGGCGTCCGGGTGGACGCGGGGTATCCGTTCGGACGCGTATACCACTTGTCGCCCCACCGTATGGACAACTTCGGTATTCCGGTGCAAGGAGCTGAAACCAGACGGTCGTTGGGGTTACTGTCAGTTTCGTGTTCGCTGCTGAACGTCGCCAACTGATCCTCGAAATGGTGCGTGCCAACGGGGCGGTATCCCTCCGTGAGCTCGCCCGCGTCGTCCAGACCTCCGAAGTGACCGTACGGCGCGACGTGCGGGCACTGGAGGCCGAAGGACTCCTCGACCGCCGGCACGGCGGTGCGGTCTTGCCGGGCGGTTTCACGCGGGAGTCCGGCTTTCCGCAAAAGTCCCATCTCGCCACGGCGGAGAAGACCGCCATCGCCGACGTCGCGGCCGGCCTCGTCGAAGAGGGCGAGGCCGTCGTCGTCGGCGCGGGCACCACGACCCAGGAGCTGGCCCGCCGGCTGGCCCGGGTGCCCGGTCTGACCGTCGTCACCAACTCGCTGCTCGTCGCCCAGGCGCTGGCGCACGCCAACCGGGTGGAGGTGGTGATGACCGGCGGCACGCTGCGCGGGTCGAACTACGCCCTCGTCGGCAGCGGCGCCGAACAGTCCCTGCAGGGGCTGCGGGTCTCGCGGGCCTTCCTGTCCGGCAGCGGTCTGACCGCCGAGCGCGGGCTGTCCACGTCCAACATGCTCTCCGCGAGCGTGGACCGGGCGCTGGTGCAGGCGGCGGCGGAGGTCGTCGTCCTCGCCGACCACACCAAGCTGGGCACCGACACGATGTTCCAGACGGTGCCGACGGACGTGATGACCCGGCTGGTCACGGACGAGCCCCCGCCGCACGACGACCGGGCCGCCACCGAGCTGCAGGCGCTGGCCGACCAGGGCGTGCAGATCACGGTCGCCGGGTCCGCGCCGGCCTCCGGCGGCGGACACGGCGGGGCCGGGGACGGGCTGCCCGGGCGTCGGCCGCGCCGGGACGCGCCGCTGCCGGTGCAGCGGCGGGGCGGGCCGGGTGCGCAGCTGCGGAGCGCTCCCGCGTCGATGCTGGAGCAGCAGGCGGGGGAACGGGCTCGCGTCGCGGACATGAGGCGGCGGTAGCTTCCGCCACCGGCCGG
>NZ_JBHVUQ010000300.1:0-6733 GCF_042884105.1 Streptomyces sp. NPDC058157 | reverse complement strand
TGCCCGCCCCCGGCCCCGAACCACCCCCCCCCCACCGGCAGCCCGTGACAGGGCTCCCGTCCGCCAGGAGGAAGTCCGCCGTGACCCAACATCACCCGCGCATCGTCGACCTCAGCGAGACCCAGCCCAACCGCAGGCGCGGAGGTGATCTGCGCGCCGTCCTCACCCCGACCTCGGTGGGCTCGACCAGCGGATTCATGGGGCTGGCGGTGATGGCCCCGGGCGAGTCGATCGCGGAGCACTACCATCCGTACTCCGAGGAGTTCGTGTACGTGGTCGCCGGCACGCTGGAGGTCGACCTCGACGGGGACACCCACCCGCTGCGCACCGACCAGGGGCTGCTGGTCCCGCTGAACGTGCGCCACCGGTTCCGCAACGTCGGCTCCACCGAGGCCCGGATGGTCTTCCACCTCGGCCCGCTCGCCCCGGATCCGAAGCTGGGGCACGTGGACACGGAGGAGGCGCCGAACCCGGACGCCACCGCCTGGGCGGAGCGGCCGCCGGAGCGCACGGGAGCGGTCTCGTGACCCGCCGGCGGGTGGCCGTCACGGGGGTGGGGGTGGTCGCCCCCGGCGGCATCGGCGCCCCCGCCTTCTGGGACCTGCTGTCCAACGGGCGTACGGCGACCAGGGGCATCACCCTCTTCGACCCGGACGGGTTCCGCTCCCGGATAGCCGCCGAGGTCGACTTCGACCCCTCCGAGCACGGTTTCACCGAGGACGAGGCGGCGCGGGCGGACCGGTACATCCAGTTCGCCCTGGTCGCGGCCCGCGAGGCGGTGGCCGACTCCGGCCTGGAGCTGGACGGCGAGAGCGCCTGGCGCACCGGGGTGTCCCTGGGCACGGCGGTCGGCGGCACCACCCGGCTGGAGCACGACTACGTGGACGTGAGCCAGCGGGGCGCCTGGTGGGACGTGGACCACCGGCTCTCCTCCCCCTTCCTGCACCGGGCCTTCACCCCCGCCACCCTGGCCTCGGCGGTGGCGGAGCAGACCGGGGCGCGAGGTCCCGTCCAGACCGTGTCCACCGGCTGCACCTCCGGACTCGACGCCGTCGGGTACGCGGTGCACTCCATCCAGGAGGGCCGGATGGACGTCTGCATCGCGGGCGCCTCCGACTCCCCGGTCTCCCCCATCACCGTGGCCTGCTTCGACGCCATCAAGGCGACCTCGGCGAACAACGACGACCCGGCGCACGCCTCGCGGCCCTTCGACGCCGACCGGGACGGGTTCGTCCTCGGCGAGGGCGGGGCCGTACTGGTCCTGGAGGAGCTGGAGCGGGCGCGGGCCCGCGGCGCCCGGATCTACTGCGAGATCGGCGGCTACGCCACCTTCGGCAACGCCCACCACATGACCGGGCTGACCGCCGAGGGCCTGGAGATGGCACGGGCGATCGAGACCGCGCTGGCCCAGGCCCGGGTCGACGCCCGGGAGATCGACTACGTCAACGCGCACGGCTCCGGCACCAAGCAGAACGACCGCCACGAGACGGCGGCGGTGAAGCGGGTGCTCGGGGACCACGCCTACAAGACGCCGATGACCTCCATCAAGTCCATGGTGGGGCACTCGCTCGGCGCCATCGGGGCGATCGAACTCGCGGCCTGCGTCCTGGCGATGACCCATCACGTGGTCCCGCCGACCGCGAACTACGAGACGCCCGACCCGGAATGCGACCTGGACTACGTGCCGCGCACCGCGCGGGGGCACACCCTGCGCAACGTGCTGTCGGTGGGGAGCGGCTTCGGCGGCTTCCAGTCCGCGGTGGTCCTGACCCAGCCCAAGGAGGTACGCGCGTGAGAAGCCGTACTGCCGGTCCCGTGGCGGCCGTCACCGGTATCGGTGTGGTCGCGCCCAACGGGATCGGCGCGGAGGCCTTCTGGAAGGCCACCCAGTCCGGGGACAGCGTCCTGGACCGGGTGACCCGGCAGGGCTGCGAGCACCTTCCGGTGCGGGTGGCGGGCGAGGTGCGGGGTTTCGACCCGGGCTCGCTGGTGGAGGAGCGGTTCCTGGTCCAGACGGACCGCTTCAGCCACTACGCGCTGGCCGCGGCCGACCTCGCGCTGGAGCACGCCCGGCTGGGCCGCGCCGACTACGAGGACGACCCGTACGCGGTGGGCGTGGTGACGGCGGCCGGGTCGGGCGGCGGCGAGTTCGGGCAGCGGGAGCTCCAGCGGCTGTGGGGGCAGGGCCCCCGCTACGTCGGCCCGTACCAGTCGATCGCCTGGTTCTACGCGGCCAGCACCGGCCAGATCTCCATCCGGCGCGGGTTCAAGGGCCCGTGCGGGGTGGTCTGCGGCGACGAGGCGGGCGGGCTGGACGCCTTCGCGCACGCCGTGCGGGCCCTGCGGCAGGGCAGCCGGGCGATGCTGGTCGGCGCGACGGAGGCCCCGCTCGCCCCCTACTCGGTGGTCTGCCAGGTGGGGTACGAGGGGCTGAGCACCGCGGACGACCCGGAGCGCGCCTACCGGCCCTTCACCGCGAAGGCCTGCGGGTTCGTCCCGGCCGAGGGCGGCGCGATGTTCACCGTCGAGGACGCGGCCGAGGCCGCGCGGCGGGGTGCGCCGGTCCGGGCCCTGGTGGCCGGGCACTGCGCCACCTTCACCCCGCCGGGCCGGCCGGGCGACTCCGAGGGGCTGGCGCACGCCGTCCGCGGTGCGCTGCGGGACGCGGGCTGCGCGCCGGAGGAGGTGGACGTGGTCTTCGCGGACGCCCTGGGCACGCCCGAGGCGGACGCGGCCGAGGCCGCGGCGCTGCGGTCGGCGCTGGGGGCGCACGGGTCGAAGGTGCCGGTGACGGCGCCCAAGACCGGTACCGGGCGGGCGTACTGCGCGGCCGGGACCCTGGACGCGGCCGCCGCGGTCCTGGCGCTGGAGCACGGTGTCGTGCCGCCCACGCCGAACGTCTTCGACGTCTGCCACGACCTCGACGTGGTCACCGGCAGCGCCCGCGTCGCCCCCGTGCGGACCGCGCTCGTCCTGAGCCGCGGCCGGATGGGGTCCAACGCGGCACTCGTGCTGCGCAAGGGGCCGTGAGGCCGGAGCGCAGTGATCCGTACCCGGTTCGTCAGGGCCGTGCGGGCGACCGGCCGGCCCCCCGGAAGCAGGAGAGAGAAGGCACGATGTCCGACCGACTGACCATGGAAGAACTGGCGACGCTCATGAAGAGCGCCGGAATCACCGTCGACCCCGCGGAGCTGACGAGCCGTCCGGACTCGCGGTTCGACGACTACGGCCTGGACTCCCTGGGCCTGCTCGGGATCGTGGGCGAGCTGGAGAACCGGCGCGGCCGGGCGCTGCCCACGGACGCCGACCGCTGCAAGAGCCCTCGCGAGTTCGTCGACCTCGTCAACAACAGCCTCATGACAGGAGCCTGAGATGCCCGGCCACACCGACAACGAGATCACCGTCAAGGCGCCCGTGGACGTCGTCTGGGACGTCACGAACGACCTGCCGAACTGGCCCGAGCTGTTCAGCGAGTACGCGTCCGTCGAGATCCTCGAGCAGGCGGGCAACACGACCCGGTTCCGCCTGGCCATGCACCCCGACGAGAACGGGATCGTGTGGAGCTGGGTCTCGGAGCGGACGGTGGACCGCGCCGGGCTCACGGTGAAGGCGCGCCGGGTGGAGACCGGCCCGTTCGCGCACATGAACATCCACTGGGAGTACGGCGAGGTGCCGGGCGGTACCCGGATGCGGTGGGTGCAGGACTTCGCGATGAAGCCGGACGCGCCGATCGACGACGCGGGGATGACCGACCGCATCAACCACAACTCCAAGATCCAGATGGAGCTGATCCGGGACAAGATCGAGCGGGCGCACCGGGCGGAGGCCGCGTCCCCGGCGGGCCGCGGTTGATCCCCCTCTCCTCCCCCGTCCCACCCGAAAGGCGACCCCCGATGCACCAAGCCCTCATCGTGGCCCGGATGGCGCCCGGTTCCGCGCCCGACATCGCCGGCCTGTTCGCCGCCTCGGACGCCGGCGAGCTGCCGCACCTGGTCGGGGTCCGGCGGCGCAGCCTCTTCCAGTTCGGGGAGGTGTACATGCACCTGGTCGAGTGCGACACCGATCCCGGTCCGGCCATCGCGAAGGTCGTCGGGCACCCGGAGTTCCGTGACCTGAGCGACCGGCTCCAGGCGTACGTCAGCCCACACGACCCGGAGACCTGGCGGGGCCCCAAGGACGCGATGGCGCACCGGTTCTACCTCTGGGAGCGGGACGCCGCGCGGTAGTCCGTACGGGTGCCCAAGCCTGCGCCGCTCCGCCGGGCGGCCTGGGCACCCACGGCCTGTGACGGGGTCAATTCGGCAGGTAGTTTTTGAATGAATACCTGACTGAATTGCCGTCAACAAGGTTCCGCCTCTTATCTCGATTTGATAACGACCTCCCTTTATTGGCCTGGACCTTTATCGCGTGACGCGCGTAACTCCCTTGTTTTTAAGGTAAATTGACAGTTCATCAAATCAGGCCCGAAGGTAACGGATAGATTTCTCGGGCCCGGCTCCCGTTTGTCCGAATTCTCCACGGCGCTCATCTGGCACGCTTCTGCGCACCCACTCCCCTGACCAGGACTTGAGGTGCGCATGACAGCACGACCCAAGGGCCGGCGCCGCCGGACCGACCAGCGCCGCACGCCGCGCAAGCTGATACTCCTGACCGCCGCGGCGGCGTCGGCGGCGCTGCTCGCGGGCGGTCTGGCCTACTCCCGACTCGCCCCCGACGCCGGGGCGGGCACCCCCGCACTGGCCGGAGCCCCGGCCGCAGCCGCGGAGCCGGCCGCCGCACCGGCCCGCGACCAGGAGCCGGCCCCCCTCGCGAAGAAGCCCGCGAACGAGGACGCCAAGGGCATGGTCTACGACGGCCTCGACGCCGCCCCCAAGGGCGACCGCTGCGCCGGCGTCTACCGCACCGAGGCGGGCCTGTGCACCCACGGCCCCGACGCCCCGCCCAAGGACGTCGACATCAAGGCCGACGTCGAACCCGTGGTCAAGGCCAAGGCCGCGGCGGCGGATCCGGCCTCCCCGGCCTCCGCCGACCCGGCCGCCACGGACGGCGGCGGGCGTCCTCAGGACGCGCCCGCAGCCGACGCCCGCAGCCTCGCACCGAGCGCCAAGGCCCCGGCCGCACCGTCCGGCGGCCAGGCGGTCGCCACCGGACCGGCCGGACAGACCGTCCAGTGCGACGGCGACGGCAGCACCGGCAACCGCGTCCAGGTCGTGTACGCGCACGGCCCCGGCCGCGACCGCTACGCCGAGTACGCGGCCTCGTTCCGCAAGTGGGCCGTGGACGCGGACCTGATCTACGCGGCCAGCGCCAAGGAGACCGGCGGCATCCGCCACATCCGCTACGTCACGGCCGCCGACTGCACTCCCTCGGTGCTGGACATCGAGCTCCCGGACTCCGCCCTCGCGGAATTCAGCGCCACCAACAACGCACTGGCCGGCAAGGGCCTCAACCGGCGCGACCGCAAGTACATGATCTTCGCGGACACCCAGGTCTACTGCGGCATCGGCACCTTCAACGGCGACGAGCGCCACGGCCAGGACAACCTGAGCAACTTCGGCCCCTCCTACGGCCGCACCGACTCCGGTTGCTGGGGCGGCCACACCGCCGCGCACGAACTCGGCCACAACCTGGGCGCGGTCAACAACAGCGCGCCCAACACCAGCCGAGGCGCGCACTGCACGGACGAATACGACGTCATGTGCTACTCGGACACGCCCTACTACCCGCAGATGCGCTACGTCTGCAACAACCAGGCGAAGGAGAACATCCTCGACTGCAACCACGACGACTACTTCCACACCAACCCGCAGCCCGGCAGCTACCTCGCCACGCACTGGAACATCGCCGACAACCAGTTCCTGATGCGGACGGAGGGCGGGGGCGGCACCGACCCGAACCCCGGCCCCTCCCCGAAGCCGACGCCGACGCCGTCGCCCACCAAGAAGCCCTCGGGGGCCCCGACGGTGACGGCCGGCCAGATCCAGGCGGACTCGGTGGTGCTGAGCTGGCCCAAGGCCGAGGGCGCCGTCTGGTACCAGGTGCTGCTGAACGACAGGCACCTGACCTGGGTGCAGTCCACCTCGCTGCGCGTCTACAACCTCCGTCCCGGCACCGCGTACACGGCGGCCGTCTCCGTCCGCGACGCCTCCGGCCGTGACAGCGGCCCCGGCAAGGCCGCGTCCTTCCGCACCGCCGACTCCGGCGGCGGCGCCACGACCACCCCGGGCACCCGCTACGTGCTCGGCAACGGCAGCAGCGGCATGGCCGCCGAGCTGTGGGGCGGCCGCACCGCCGACGGAACGGTCCTGGTCGGCGGCCGGTCCAACGGCTACGCGCAGCAGCAGTGGTACTTCGACGACGCCGGCAACGGCCTCGTGCGGATCCGCTCGGCGGTCTCCGGCAAGTGCCTGCAGCCCGGCGGCGCCCCGGCCGCGGGGATGTGGATCGCGCAGCAGCCCTGCTCCGGCGGCTCGGCCGCCCAGCAGTGGAAGGTCTCCTCGCGCGACGGCGCGGTGACCGTCTCCGACCCGAGCGGCGGCTTCGCCCTCGCGGTGAGCGACCGGCCCTACTACGGGGACTGGCTGCTCGAACTCCAGCGCGCGGACGGCCGTCCGGCGCAGGTCTGGACGGCCCGCAAGGCCGCCTGACCCCGACGACCGGCGGGCGGCCCTACTCCCCTAGGGCCGCCCGCCCCCGTGTACCCCCCACCCCCACTCCACCGCAATGTGTGCAC
>NZ_JBHVUQ010000299.1:0-6739 GCF_042884105.1 Streptomyces sp. NPDC058157 | reverse complement strand
GGTCCTGCGGGTCGAGCAGGTCGTGGCTCCAGTCGAGGACGGCCCGCACCGACCGGTGCCGGCCGTCGGCGCGGGGGCCTCCGGCGAGGATCCGGAGCTGGTCGGAGAGGCCGGCCGTCAGACCGTCCAGGCCGAGTGTGGGCCAGCGCGCGGCGGCCAGTTCGATGGCCAGTGCCATCCCGTCGAGCCGTTCGCACAGGGCCGCGATCCGGTCGTGTTCCGCCGGGGCAGGGGCCCCGCCGACGGCGGCCGCCCGTTCCAGGAACAGCGCGACCGCCTCCGACCCTCCGCCGCCGACCCGCGACAGCGGAGGGACGGGGAAGACCCATTCGAAGGGCACCAGCAGCCGGGCCCTGCTGGTCGCCAGTACCCGTATCCCCGGGCAGGCCACCAGGAGGCGTTCCAGGAAGGGCGCCACCCCCTCGCGGACCTGCTCGCAGTTGTCCAGCACCACCAGGGCCTGACGGTCGGCGAGCGCGGCCGTCAGCGCCTCGTCGATGTCGCGGCCGGGCTGCTCGCCCACGCCCATGGCCGCGGCGACCGCCGCGCCCACCCGCTGCGGGTCGGTGACCGGGACGAGGTCGACGAAGCACACCCCGTCGGGGAACTCCCCGGCCACCTGGGCGGCCACCGTGAGCGCGAGTCGCGTCTTGCCCACCCCGCCCAGTCCGACGGCGGTCACCAGCCGACGCTCCGTCACCGCCGTTGCCAGTGCGGCGCGTTCGCGCGACCGGCCGACGAACGCGGTCAGCGGCGCCGGCAGCGCGGGTGCCGTGCGCGGCCGGGCGGCAGGCGCCGGAGCGGGCGCCCGCCGGGACAGGGCCCGCCGGTCGGGCACCTCCAACTTCCGCAGCAGGGAGGAGACATGGGACTCGACCGTCCGCACGGAGATGAACAGCCGGGCGGCTATCTCGGCGTTGCTCAGGTGCTCCCCGAGCAGAGCGAGCACGTCGGCTTCCCGGGCGGAGATCACTGGAGTGGACACCGAGCCATTATCCGTAGTGCTCTCCGTGGTCAGTACGGAGGCGGCCCGTACCCCGGCCGGGGGAAGCTGTGGTCACAGGGAACGGGCCCGGCGAACCGCCGGGGGGACCGGGACCCGCGACGACAGGAGTGACCACCGTGACCGGCTCCACCACGCAGGGGATCAGGACCGTGCTCCATCCCGTGTCCGACCTCGCCCAGGCCAAGGCGGTGTACGCCGCGCTGCTCGGTGTCGCCCCGCAGACCGACGGGCCCCACTACGTCGGCTTCGACACCGCCGGCCAGCACATCGGACTCCTCCCGGGCGGCGGACCGCAGGGTCTGACCTCGCCGGTGTCCTACTGGCACGTCCCCGACATCGAGGCCAAGGTCGCCGAGGTGACCGCCGCGGGCGCCACCGTCAAGGAGCCCGCGCGCGACGTCGGCGGCGGTCGCCTGGTGGCCACCCTCATCGACCCCGACGGCAACCTCATCGGGCTGGTGCAGGACCGATGAGCACCCCGCCCGACCCGCCCCGCCCGCCCCGCCCGCCCCGCTCCCGCGCACAGCGCCGGCACGACACCGAGCAGCGGCTCTCGCACGACGTGGACGTCTGGGTGGCCAGCGCCTCGCCGGACGGATCCCCGCACCTGGTGCCCCTGTCCTTCGACTGGGACGGTGAGGCGCTCTGGGCGGCGACCCCGGCGAGCAGTCCGACCGGCCGGAACCTCGCCGCCACCGGGTCCGCCCGGCTCGCCCTCGGGCACACCCGGGACCTCGCCCTGATCGAGGGCGACGTCGAAGTCCTCGGCCTCGACGCGCTGCCCCCGCACCTGGGCGACCGGTTCGCCGCCCGCACGGGCTTCGACCCGCGCACCCTGACCGGCCCCTACCGCTGGTTCCGCATCACTCCCCGCCGCGTCCAGGCCTGGCGGGAGGAGAACGAGCTGGCCGGCCGCGAGCTGATGCGCGACGGCCGCTGGCTGGCCTGACGCCCCCTCACCCTCCGTCCACCCCACCGAACACTCGAAGGAGAACCACCATGACCACCCCCGACACCACCACCCAGCAGGGCTTCACGGCCGAGGAGCGGGCCGCGATGAAGGACCACGCGAGGGACCTCAAGAAGGCCGCCACGCGCCGCGGTTCGAAGGCGGACAAGGCGGCGCAGGAGGCACAGGACGTCCTGTCGAAGATCGCCGAGATGGGGGACGCGGACCGGGCCATGGCCGAACGCGTCCACGCGGTCGTCACCGCCACCGCGCCGGTCCTCGCGCCGAAGCTCTGGTACGGGATGCCGGCCTACGCCCTGGACGGCAGGATCGTCTGCTTCTTCCAGTGCGCCGAGAAGTTCAAGGCCCGTTACGCGACGCTCGGGTTCAGCGACCAGGCGAGACTGGACGACGGAGCGATGTGGGCGGCGGGCTTCGCCCTGACCGAGGTGACGCCCGAGGTGGAGGAGCGGATCGCCGCCCTGGTGCGCAAGGCGGTGGGCTGAGGCGGCCACGGCGGCGGGCCGGCGACCGGCCGGCCCGCCGCGGACCCGGCCGACGGCCTCCGCGGCCGAACGTGAGGTCGGAATCCGGCCAGCACGCGCGGGCTTCGCCGCGCAATCTGGGCACATGACGACGACAACACCGACCTCCTTCCGGCCGGCGGCCATCGCTCCGCACGTTCTGCGGGAGCTCCGCGACCACGACGACGCAGGCGTCGTCCCCCGTCCCTACGCCCTCGACCCGGCCGGCGCACCCTTGCGCTGCTGCCTGCGCCGCAGTCGTGCCGACGAGCGGATCTCGCTGGTGTCGTACGCTCCGCTGCGCAGGTGGGCGGCGGAGGCGGGCGCCGAGCCGGGAGCCTATGACGAGACGGGGCCGGTCTTCCTGCACACCGGCCCGTGCGAGGGACCGGACCCCTCCGCCGGGCATCCGTTCGCGGAGACCGGCGCGTTGCGCGCGTTCCGCCGCTACACCGGCGAGGGCCACATCGCGGGTGGGGGGATCGTCCGGCTGCCCGACGACGCCGGGCGGGCGCAGGAGGCCGTGGACGAGGCCCTGCGCGCGGCCTTCGCCTCCCCGGAGGTCGCGCTCGTGCACGTACGGGCGGTGGAGTACGGCTGCTTCCTCTACGAGGTGCGCCGGCCCTGACCGGACTCGGCCTCCGTGCGGGCGCCCGCTTGCCGGGCCGTGTCGGCGATGGTGTGGAGTGCCGCCAGGTGGCGGGTGAGGGCCTGGCGGCCCATCGGTGTGAGCGACAGCCAGGTGCGGGGGCGCTTGCCGACGTAGCCCTTGCGCACTTTGAGGTAGCCCGCGGTTTCCAGGGCGGAGGTGATCCGGCTGACGCTGGCGTCGGAGATCTGGCTGTAGTCGCGGACGGCGGCGAACTCCGCCTCGGCGCATCCGGCCAGGAAGGCCATGATGACGAGCCGGGTGGGATGGTGGATCGTTTCGTCCAGCGTGGGGGGTGTCTGCTCGCTCACCGGGTCCGTCCCGACTGGGACGCGGCGGCGGCTGCGTTCTGTTGTGCGGTCAGGAGCCACAGGGTGATTCCGCCCGTGACGGCCGAGGCGATCGCGCCTCCTGCCTGCCCGAAGGGGACGGCCGCGATCCATCCGACGCCGTATCCCCCGACGGGGACCAGCTGCGTCAGCGTCCGGGACCGCAGACCGCCCCGCGGGGGCCACACCACCACACCGGCTCGCCCGACCGCGACGACGTGGACGGCGAGGAAGGCGACAGCTGCCAGGAAGCCTCCCGCCGCCCATGCCGGTGAACGCCGTGAACAGGATCCCCCTCACCGGTCCGAACCAGCCCGGCGTGGCAAAAGCAACTTTGACACCGGCGTCGGGGAGCAGAGGCGGATCGGGGTCCACGTAAGCTCGCGGGCGCGGACCGAGTGGGAGGGGTAGGGGCGGATGTGGTGGAAGCGGCGTCGAGGCGGGAGTCCGGTGGGGGCTTCGGCGGCGGGGCGGTGGGCGGCGGCGTGGGACGAGCCCGGCCGGCTGACGGTGGAGGAGCGGGTCCGGGCCGTGGTCGAGGCGATCACCGACGGCACCACCGCACGGCCCGAGCAGCTGCGGGGCCTGTCGGCCGAGGCCGTCCTGGCTGTGGAGCGTGATCAGCAGGCTCCGGTGGCGGACGCCTACCGGGCGTTCCTTCGCCTGATCGGCGGTGGCGCAGGCCGCTTCATGCAGGGGGAGGACGTCTACCACCCCCGCGTCCTCGGCCTCGGGACGGCGGCCCGCGAGCTTCTCGAGGAGAACGGATCGCCCTTCCGGTTCGAGGCGACCGACCGCGTCTTCGCCATGCACCAGGGCTACCAGTTCGCGTTCATGCGGGGCACAGGACCCGATCCCGAGGTCTGGTCGTACTCCGAAGGCGGGCACTCGGAGCTGCCCCTCCCCGCTTACGCGTCCTTCACCGACTGGCTCCGCGCGACCGCCGAGGCGGAGATCCCCTGCTGGAAGCACCACGCCGAGACGGTTCGCGAGGTGGTCAACGCCGACGGCAGCGTCACGTGGCACTGGTAGCCGGGGCGCGGGGCGCGGTCGTCAGCGGTGGCCCAGTACGTTGACCACCCGGCCGTTGGGGTCGCGGACGAAGAAGCGGCGTACCCCCCACTCCTCGTCCTGCAGCGGGTGGACGATCTCCGCACCGCTCTCGCGCACGGCCGCGTAGACCGCGTCCACGTCGTCCACTTCGACGCTCATGTCGGGGGTGACGGGTGCGGTCCTGTCCCCGGCCATGAAGCTGATCTGCGCCGTCGGGCTGGACGGGGAGGCGAGCGTCATGATCCAGCCGTGGTTCATG
Source organism: Streptomyces sp. NPDC058157 (assembly GCF_042884105.1). NCBI lineage: Bacteria > Bacillati > Actinomycetota > Actinomycetes > Kitasatosporales > Streptomycetaceae > Streptomyces > Streptomyces sp. NPDC058157. The sequence goes on along the minus strand of NZ_JBHVUQ010000299.1, from coordinate 1,970 downwards.
ACCTCCTCGAAGCCGAGCAGGCCGTAGAACTCCCGGCTCTCCCGTACGGCCTCCGACCGGACATGGGGTACGACGCGGCGGACGGACATCGGCGGCTCCCGGGTGGGTGACGGGTCAGGCCAGGCCCGCCGTGATGGCGCGGCGGACGGCGTCCGCGCGGTCGCGGATGCCGGCCTTGGCGAACAGGTTGTTGATGTGCGTCTTGACCGTGGCCTCGCTGATGAACAGCCGCTCGGCGATGCCCCGGTTGGGCAGGCCCTCGCCGATCAGCGCGAGAACCTCGCGCTCGCGCGGGGTGAGGTCCTCGGGCAGCGGACGTTCCGGTGCGGGCGCGTGGGTCCTGGCGGTGGCGAGGAGGCGGCCTTGGACCTCGCGGTCGAGTACGGACTGGCCTGCGGCCGCGGCCCGGATCGCGCGGGTGATGTCCTGGCGTCCGGCGTTCTTGGTCAGGTAGCCGCGGGCTCCCGCACCCAGCGCGCCCAGGATCGAGTCGTCGTCGGCGAAGGTGGTCAGGACCACCACCGCGACCTCCGGGTACTCCCCGGCCAGCCGGCGGGTCGTCTCGATCCCGTCCATGACGGGCATCCTCAGGTCCATCAGCACCACGTCCACCGGGCCGGCGGCGACGGCCGCCAGCACCTCGGTGCCGTTCGCCGCGGCCGCGACGACCTCGATGCCCTCGGCCAGGCCGAGGACCGCGGCGAGGGGCTCACGGACGGCGGCCTGGTCGTCGGCGACGACCACCTTCAACTGCTGCTCCTGCGCCACGGGTCCGCTCATCGCGGGATCACTGCCTCCACTTGCCAGCCGCCCTGGAGCGGGCCTTCGGTGACCGGGCCCGCGGTCAGCGTTCCCCCCAGCAAGGCTACGCGTTCGCGCATGCCGATCAGTCCCATCCCGCTGCCCGCGCCCGGGACCGCGGGGCGGGTGGCGGGGAGGTTGCGGATCCTCAGCGCGGTCGACGCCCGGGCGAACTCCAGCTCCATGGAGACGGCTCCCCCGGGAGCGTGCCGGGCCGCGTTGGTCAGGGCCTCCTGGGCGATCCGCAGCAGGTTCTGGACCGTCTGGGCGGGCACCTCGTACACGGTCCCGGTGACGGTGAGGGCCTCCCGGTGGCCCGATGAGGCGAGCATCGAGGCCAGGGTCTCCCGTAGCGGCAGCGCGTCCTCGCGCAGGGCGTGCACGGTCCACTGCGCCTGCTTCAGGCTCTCCTTGACGAGGCTGTGGGCCTTGGCGTGGGCCTCCCGGACCTTCTCCAGGTCCCCGGTGTCGATCAGCGCGTCCGCCAGCTCCAGCTGCATGTTGATCCCGGCGAGGGAATGCGCCAGGACGTCGTGGACGTCCCGGGCGATCCGGCCCCGTTCGGTCAGCACGGCGGTGCGCGCCTCGGCGCGGGCGGCGCGTTCGGCGGACTCCGCCGCGTCGATCGCCGCCCGTACCGCCTGCCGCTGGCTGCGGTTGACGATGCCGACCAGGACCGGGGCGCCGGCGGTGAGGCCGAGCACCCAGGGCAGCGCCTCGTGCCCCGGGCCCAGGCGGAAGTACAGCACGGCGCCGCAGAGCAGGCTGCAGAACCCCGCCAGGGCGAGGGCCTGCCTGGTCTCCAGCCGGTATCCGATGTGCCCGGCGAGGAAGAAGGCGAAGAGGTAGCCCGTTCCGCTGGTGCTGAGGCCGATCAGGGCGGCCGCCGCGACGACCCCGAGCGTCAGCCAGACGACGGCGACGCGCGGCGGGACCTTGTGTTCGGGCAGCCGGCGGGCCAGCAGCGCGGCGGAGTTGACCACGAACAGGGCGGCCACCGCCAGGCCCCGGCCGCTCGGCCCCATGGGCCGGATCGTCAGGAGTCCCACGGCGACGACCGCGAGGGAGACCGCCCACTGCACGCGCACGTCGTGCCCCGGGAAGGGGCGCGCGCCCGCACCCCGGCCGGTGTCGTCGCCGGGGTGCGGGGGGCTCTGGTCTGCGGGCAC
>NZ_JBHVUQ010000298.1:0-6795 GCF_042884105.1 Streptomyces sp. NPDC058157 | reverse complement strand
GTGGCAGGTGTGATCAGGAGCCCCGGTTCGAGCCGTGACTCGGACACGGCCTCTGACGGGTCACCAGCCTCGGTCGTAGATCGCCCGCAGCCACGGTTCCCTGACGGCGGGCATCCGGGCGAGCGTGTACCGGAACGCCTCCCTGGACGGCCGGAACGGGTACCAAGGGTGCGGCGGCAGCGGGTCGTCCCGCTCCACGCCTGCCGGCAGCCCGCCGACCACCGGCAGCCGGGTCCGGTGAGACGGGAAGGCGAGTTCGGCCCAGAGTGCGGCATCCACAGGTACCGGCATCGCCCCGGCGCGCGGCTGCCACATGTCTCCCGTCTGCGGATGGACCGGCACCAGCACCAGGTCGGCGGACGGCTCGCCGAACCCCGGCCCCGCCAGGTCCAGCCGCTGCGCACCTTCCCCGGCGGGCAGCAGCGCGCCAAGTGCCCGGCCGAGGAGTTCCGCGACCGGCCCGGGCGCCACCTCGACCGGCGCGCCGCCGGCGGCAACCACCACGTGGGCGAGGGCCACGCCCGCCGGGACGTCCCGGTACTTGCTCAGCCGGTGCCACAGCGCGCCGGTGGCCCGCAGCTCCGCCCAACCCATGACCGGCCGCTCCGGCGGGCCGGGCGGCCGCACCACTGCCTGCGGGACGAGCCGGACGACCTGCCAGCACCCGCAGTCGTCCATCCTCGTTCCCACGGGCAGATCACAGTCCAGGCAGGCGAGGTTCGGCCCGTCCCTCCCGTCGATCCCCATGCAGTAGCCCCCGGCCCGTTCGAGGATCAGCCGGGTGTTGCGCATGTCGCCGGGTGCGAGGAGAACGGTGTCCGGCGGCCCGTCGGACAACGCTCCGAACGGCGCGAAGCGCCCCCGTTTCGCAGCCTCGCGAGCTCCGACCCCGTCCCACTGCCGCCACGGAGGCCCGTACGGTGCGGGGTCGACGGCGTAGGACCCGGCCTCCAGGAGTGGCGGGTGCAGCTTCTCCCAGTGGGCGTCGGCGAGATGGACCGGCAACGCCACCTCCGACACCGCCGCCGTCAGCACCGCACCACAGCCCGCACATCCGAACACCGCCAAGCTGTCCCCTCCCGCTGTCGAAGCAGCTGCATCCCACCAAGCGGGCGGACCGGGGAGCAAGGGGTTTTCAGACGACGCACAACGCCGGCCTTCGCAGCAGACTCGTCCGACTAAGACGACTGACCTGCGCCTGCACGGTCGGCGCGTGCGGACCGCAGTGGACCCGCCCCGGTGAAGACCTTGTCCCAGGCGCCCTCGGCGGCCGAGTTCCGAAGCCGATCGTGGGCGCCCTTCGGTTGGCCGAAGTGCTCGGGCAGGTCCGTCCACGGCATCGGTGCCGTCAGGTCATGGCGGAGAGGGGGAATGCGTAGAGGCGCGATTCGGGGCCATTGTCCGCCTTATTTGCGTTGTCCCGGAACCGGTCCGCGCAGCGCACGTAGACGGTGCTGTCAGCCCAGAAGATGTCGAGCACTTCCTTCTCCGGCAGGAGCCGCACCGGCCCTCGCCGCCCGGTTCGCACGTCCACGCGGACCAGGCCGACGCCCTCGACATCCGCTCGCAGGATCAGCGGGTCCCCCTCACCCACGACCACTGGCGCGTTCCCGGACTGGGAGGGGGAGAACAGGTCGCGGTACAGCCAGCGCTGTGTGCCGGTGCGGATGTCCACAGCCAGAGTTCCACTGGACTTGTCGTCCGGTGCGTACTTGACCATCACGACGGTGTCGCCGAAGACGCGGGGCGCGAACGCGTCGGGAACGGACCACAGGCGTTTCCCGTCCGTAGCGGACCAGGCTTCCACACCGCCGGCGGGCAAGGTGTCCAGAAGTACCTTGTGCTCGGCGACGGGCTTGGCCCCGTCGAGTCCCTTGTAGGTGCCGACGAGCCGGCCGGTGTTCGAGTCGAGCACCGCCAGGTCGCTGCCGGTCTGGAAGAAGATCCGGTCGGCGGCTTCGCCGACGCAGGGCCGATCCTCGGACCCTTCCCATTCCCAGGTCCACAGTTGCTGCCCGTCCACCTCGCCGATCGCGATCCAGGGGCCACCGCTGAACCCTGCGCGCGCGAGCACAGTGCCGGACGCCTTCGCCAGGCCCGTGACAGCATCCGACTTTCTCGCTGCGGGTAGTTCGTAGCGCCATTGGACGTCGCCGGTCGCGTGGTGCAGGGCCGAGACGTACGGGCCCTGGCCGACGAACACGGCGACCGGCTTCGGGATCACGAACGTGCCGCTCGTGACCTGGTTTCTGAGCGGGTCGTACTCCCAGCGGGCGATCCCTGTGCGTGGGTCCAGGGCCCTGAGAGGGCCGCCCGCGCCGTCGGTGGCGTAGAGCGTGTTCTCGGTGAAGGGTTTCAATTCGTCGGCGTCCCGCGATACTCGCCAGAGCTGCTTGCCCGTGCGGGAGTCGTACACCACGGCCGGCTCATCACTGGCGGCACTGCCGACGACGACCACGGGGCCTGCCATGGTCGGCCGGGCGTCGGGCTGGAGTGAGAGCTTCCACGACGGCCTGAGCGTGCTGTTGGCCGATCCCTTGTTTCCTCCGTCGCCACTGCCGCTGTCGGGGAGTAACTGCGGCACGGCGATCACGGTCGACACCGAGACCACACCGAACAGTCCGAGGAGCACCGTCCGCCGCTGAACCGGCCGCTCGCGCCGCGGCTCCGCACGCCCTGCCGGGACAGGCGGTTGCGCGGGCATCGCGGGCGCGGGTCGTCCGGTCGTCTCCTCCGCTCCCAGCTCGTGCAGCACGGCTCCCAGGCGAGCCGCCGTCTCCGCTGCCGAAGCGGGCCGGTTCTCCGGGGACTTGGCGAGCAGCTCCATCACCAGCTGCTCGAGACCGGCGTGCAGCCCCGTGCGGCGGCTGGACAGTGGCGCGGGAGTCTCCGTCGAGTGGGCGATGATCTGTGCGAGGGCGTCCCGGTCCCCGAACGGTGGTATCCCGGTCAGGAGTTGGTAGAGCAGGCAGCCGACCGAGTAGAGGTCCGAGGCCGGGCCGACCGCCCCTCCGCGCGCCTGCTCGGGTGACATCCAGGGGGCGCTGCCGAGGACCCCGCCGGCCTGACTCAGCCGGTCCAGTCCGAGCTCGGGATGGAACCAGGCGATGCCGAAGTCGAGGACGCGAACGACGCCGTCCGCGGCGACCATCACGTTGGCCGGCTTGATGTCCCGGTGCACGATGCCCCGTTCGTGCGCCGCGCCCAAGGCGACGCACACCTGACGGGTCCACTCCACGGCCCGCACCAGGGAGGGGGGACCGTCGGCCGCGAGGATGCGGTCGAGCGGCCACCCGGCGGCCAGGGCCATGACGATGAACAGGGTGTCGCCGTCCCGCCCGAAGTCGTGCACGGTCACCACATGAGGGTTGTCGGACAAGCCGGCTGCGGCCCGCGCCTCGCGCTCCAGCCTCGCCGCCGCGTCGTCGGTGACACCGGGACCGGCGACCGTCTTCACCGCGACCTCACGGTGCAGGAGCAGATCCTCCGCCCTCCAGACGACGCCCATCCCTCCTGCGCCAAGCCGCGCGAGCAGTCGATAACGCCCGGATAAGACCCGCTCTGCCATCGTCATCCCCCTGTCACGGCACGGACCCTGCCAGCCTAGGGCGTCAGTCCCCTGACAGGACGAGGATCTTGTTCAGCGGAGACTCCACCTCGCCACCGTTTTCATCCGGTCGCCAGCGTGATCCGAAGGAAGGGGCCACTACCTCCTTACCGGACCCGCCGGAGACGTCCCTGTACCGTCCGGCGGCGGACGGCCTCATGCCCGCCCTGACGGGCTCGCCCGCGGGCGGGCGGTCGAGGCCCCGGGTGACCGGGGTCAGTGGGCGGCTGGCGCGGGCGTCGGTGCCGCCTCGGGGTAGGCGTGGGTCATGGGGGAGTGGCCGGTGGTGAGGAAGTCGTGGATCGCCGCCAGGTAGACGGTGCGCTGGACGCGGCCGACGCGCGCGGCGTCGAGTGCGTCGAACGCGGCGTCGGCGCCTTCGGGGCTGTTGCCGGTGGCCGCCCGCAGCCGGGTGAACTCCTCGCGGGTCAGGTGTCCGTCGCCGTCGTGGTCGGCCAGGTCGAAGAGGGAGCCGAGGGCGGGGCGGCAGGATTCCTCGAAGGCCTCGTGTCCGGCCCAGTCGCGGTACTCCTCGTAGGTGACGGCGCCGTCGGCGTTCCCGTCCATCTGCCGGAACACCTCCGCGTGCGCGACGCGGGCCGCGGCGACCAGGGGGTGGTGCGGGTCGCGCCCGCACGCGGCGGCCGCCCGGTCGACCCGGGCGAGGTACTCGGCCGGGGTGATGACCCCGTCCCCGTCAGCGTCCAGCATGGCGAAGATGCGCCGCTTGGCAGTGTCCGACATCCCGTCATTCCCTTTCCTCGGTCCGCGCTTTCGTTCCTCCGGAACGGAAACGCACCGGGACGCCCACGGTCACCGTCCTGGGCCGTGATCCACCCGCTTGATCCATCCGGCTGATCCGCGAACGGCTGCCCCGACGGCCATTCGGTGGACATGACGGTGCCCGACGGGCGACGCCGCTCGGTGACCGGTCGCCGCTCGGCCGCTGGTGACGTCGTTCGTGTCCTGTCTGGTCGCCACCACCACGTGTCCGTGCGTCTCCTGGCGCGCCCTGAGCGGCACGACCAGCGCGGCCCCCCACGCCCCGGACGGACCCGCCGGTCCGGACACGGGCGGTGCACGCAGCGGCAAGGTGCGGGGCGCGCTCGGACAACCGGGCTGACCTGGGAGGACCTACGTTCGGGGAGTGCCAGCCACGCCCCCCCGTGGGACTGCTGGCCTCCACGACCACTCCGGTCCCCGAAGCCCGTTTCACGACAGGACGCTCCCATGTTCGACATCACCCAGGTACACGCCGGCCCGAGCACGGACCTGTTGACGCCCGACAACGCCGTCATGATCTTCGTCGACCACCAGCCGCAGATGTTCTTCGGCACCGGCAGCGGTGACCGCGCCGCGATCATCAACAGCACGGTCGGCCTCGCGAAGGCGGCCCGCGCGTTCGACGTGCCCGCCGTCCTCACCACCGTCGCCGCCGAGTCCTTCTCCGGCCCGCTCCTGCCCCAGCTCGCCGCCGTCTTCCCCGACCAGAAGCCGATCGACCGCACCAGCATGAACGCCTGGGAGGACGAGGCGCTGGTCGAGGCCGTCCGCGCCACCGGTCGTAAGAAGATCGTCCTGTCGGGGCTGTGGACCGAGGTGTGCCTCGTGCTGCCCGCCCTGTCCGCGCTGGAGCAGGGCTACGAGGTCTACGTGGTCTCCGACGCCTCCGGCGGCGTGACCCCGGCCGCCCACGAGCACGCCCTCCAGCGGATGATCGCCGCCGGTGCGGTGCCCGTGACCTGGGTGCAGGTCCTGCTGGAGCTCCAGCGCGACTGGGCCCGCCAGGAGACGTACGGCGCCGTCATGGAGGTCGTGAAGGAGCACGCGGGCGCGTACGGCCTGGGCGTCGTCTACGCGCAGGCGGTCATCGGCGCGCACGCGGCGGGCTGACCTCCTTGGACACCGGCCTGCTGATCCTGCGGCTGCTCGTGGGCCTGCTCATCGCCGGCCACGGGGTGCAGAAGATCAGTACCCACCTCGGCGGGAAGGGCCTCGACGGCGGGGCCCGAGAGTTCCGCGCCGACGGTTTCCGCGGCGGCGCCCTGACCGCCCTCGCGGCGGGCGGCGGCCAGATCGGCTCCGGGCTGCTGCTGACGGCCGGGCTGCTGACCCCGCTCGCCGCGACCGGGGCCATCGGCGTCATGACCGTCGCCCTCACCGTGAAGTGGTCCAACGGCCTCTGGGTGCAGAACGACGGCTACGAGTACCCCCTGGTCCTGATCGGAGCGGCCGCCGCCCTGGCGGCCACCGGCCCCGGCGCCTGGTCCCTGGACGACGCGCTGGGCCTGACGCCGTACCCCCTGTGGTGGACGGCGCTCGTTCTCACGGCCGGAGTCGGCAGCGGGCTGCTCACCCGGCTCGCCCTGCACCGCGCCCCCGCCGCCTAGGCACCGCCCAGGGCCCCGTACCGGCCCGGCCGCCGGCCGACACCCCCGAGGACCGGCGGCCGGGCCACCCACACCGCACATCCGTGCACGACCCCAGGAGAACCCTCCCCATGGAGACCGCCACGGGCGGCGGCCAGCCGCTGCTGCACCAGAAGGGCCCCGAGATCCAGCGTTTCGGGACGGTCAGACAGCTTCCCCCCGTGACCTCCGTCCCCCGCCCGCCCGACGGAGTCGAACCGGTTCCGGTCATGCTGTCGCGGCTGCTCGACGCGCACGAGCGCATCCTCGTCGACGCCCGCGACGCCGCCTCCCGGATCTCGGCCGAGGGCGACGAGGGCAGCAACGACCTTCTGATCTCCGAGGTCGTCCGGACCGGGGAGGCCCAGGTGTGGTTCCTCGCCGAACACCTCGTCGACACCCCCTTGGTGCGGGTGTGACGCGGTCCGGAGCGCCGGCCCGCCAGGTGGTCCTCGCGGAGCCGCACGCAGCCGCGTCCGAGACGTCCGGGGTGTACGAGGCGTCCGAGGTGTACGACGTCGTGGTGATCGGCGCCGGACCGGGCGGGGAAGTCCTCGCCGACCGCCGGCTTTTTGGCCTGCTGCGCTCCACCGCGCAGGTCATCCTGGTTGGAGCCGGAACTGTTCGGGCAGAGGGATACGCAGGCGAGCTCGTGAGTGCGCAGACCCGGTCCTGGCGCACACGGCAAGGACTCCCAGCCCACCCGGGCATCGCCGTCGTTTCCGCGTCACTGGACCTGGACCCAGAGTCCGGCTTCTTTGCCGCCGCACCGGTGAAGCC
>NZ_JBHVUQ010000297.1:0-6802 GCF_042884105.1 Streptomyces sp. NPDC058157 | reverse complement strand
GACAGCACCGGCCTGCGCCGCGGGCTCGGGTTCCCGTACGGGCAGGCGTACGGGGTCGGGCACGGCGGGCGGCCGGGGCGGCTGCGCGGGCCGCCGCCGGGGCTCGGGTTCCCGCTCGGCGGGCGCCAGCAGCGCGCCCGGCAGGATCACCACGGCCGCCGTCCCGCCGTAGACCGAGCGGCGCAGCGTGACGCGGGCCTGGAGCTGGTCGGCGAGGTGGCCCACGACGAACAGGCCCAGGCGGTGGGCGTTCTCGGCGAGGACGGAGTACGGCGGCGCGGAGTGCAGGCGCTCGTTCATGGCCTCGTAACCGGCGGGCGAGACGCGCGGTCCGCGGTCCTCGATCTCCACGGACAGTCCGTCCGCCACGAGTTCGGCGCGGACCACCACCTTCGAGCGGGGCGGCGAGAACCGGGTCGCGTTGTCCAGGAGTTCCGCCAGCAGGTGGCTGATCTGGCTGATGGCGTGCGGCTGCACGCTGGCCTCGTCCAGGGCCTGGCGTTCGATGCGGCGGAAGTCCTCGACCTCGGCGGCGGCCTCGCGCAGCAGGTCGGCGACGCGCATGGGGTCGGTGTGCGGGTCGGGGATCTCACCGCCGGCGAGGATGAGCAGGTTCTCGATCTGGCGCCGCATGCCCACCGTCAGCTGGTCGGCGCGCATCAACTGCGCCAGCAGCGCCTCGTCGTGGCCGAAGGTGTCCTGGAGGTCCTCGGTCAGGCTCAGCTGGCGGCTGACGAGGTTGCCGGTGCGCGAGGCGATGCCGGAGGCGAACAGGCCGAAGCCGTGCCGTTCGGCGGCGAGCTGCCGGTGGCCGTCGACGGAGGCCGCGACCACCCGGGCGAACGCGTCGGCGATCTGCCCGACCTCGTCCTGGCGGCCGCGCACGGCCGGCAGGGCGTCCTCGTCCACGGACTCGCCGCGCTGGAGGCGGGCCACCACGTCGGGCAGCGTCCGCTCGGCGATGGCGACGGTACGGGTGTGGAGCCGGTTCAGCCGGCGCAGCACCGACCGCGTGGTGAGCACGACGACGGCGGTGACCAGCAGCAGCGCGCCGCCGCTGGCCGCGATCAGCCAGGAGACCTCGGCCTCGAGTTCGGAGGCCTTCGCCTCGGCGTCGTCGAACACGCTGCGGGCGCGGGCGGTGTTGAGGGCGGCGAGGTCCGGTGCGAACGCGTGGTAGGCGGCGGGCCAGTCGGCCACGTCGGCCGGCAGTTTCACGCCGGTGGCGGTGTCCTTGTGGTTGGCGACGACCGCGTTCTCGATGCGGAGCTTGGTCAGCCAGGCCTGCGAGGCGGTGAGCTTCTCGTACGAGGCCCGTTCGGCGGGCGGCAGGTACGGAACGATCCAGGTGTCGTACAGGTACCGGTGGGTGCCGACGGCGTCGAGGAACTGGGAGAAGCCGGTGGCCGCGAGCTCTCGGGAGGGGCCTGCCAGGGCGAGGGCGGTGTCCTCGCGGGCGACCATCTCGGTGGCCGAGAACAGGGAGACGGCCGGGCGGCTCTCCTGGGCGAGGTCGGCGTCCAGCGAGTGGCTGAATTCGTCCTGGTAGGCGCGGATGATGTCGTCGACGACGCCGGTGTAGTAGCCGACCGCCTGCTCGGCGCTGCCGGTGTGGGCGTCCACGCGCTTGCGGTACGAGGCCAGCAGGTCGAGCCGTCCGCTCACCGCGTCCAGGCGTCCCTCGCCGGGGCCGTCGGGGCCGTGCTCGGAGCCCTGCGCCGGATCGCTGCCGGTGCCCGATATGCGGCGGAACTCCGCGGCCGCCCGGTCGGTGTCGGCCCGTTTGTCGCGCAGGGCCTCGTCGGTGACGGGCGAGCCCGCCCACCGGGCCGCCGCCATCGCCCGCTCGGCCTGGAGCTCGTTCATCAGCTTGACCAGCGGTACCCCGATGCGCTCGCCGGCCTCCACGTCGGCGCGCAGGTGCTCCGACTGGGCCAGCAGGCGCTGGGCGGTGAGGGCGGTCTGGGTGCCCATCGCCACGGTGGGGACGACGGCCAGGCAGACCAGCAGCGTACGCAGGCGTACGGTGCGGCGGCGCCGGGCGGGCGGCGGGCTCGGCGGGCCTTCGGGTGCCATCGCAGACATCGGTCCTCGGGAGCGGCGGAGAGGGCCTGGAGACGGGCATGGGGGAACTGCCGACACGGCCCTGTGGGGTGGGGATGCCGATCATATCCAGCCAGTCCGAATAAACGGAGACCCTACTTCCACACCGCTGTGCGGCGGTCCGCCGGGAGGGTCAGCGCAGGGACTCCTTCGGGGGACGCTCGCGGAGGGCTCCGTAGCCGATGAAGTAGGCGGGGACGCGATTGAGCCAACGTGATTCCGTGACCAGTCCCGTCATCCGCTGGGCGCGGCGGGGGTTGCCGAAGGCGGTCCGGCCCGCGAGCAGCGGTTCGATGACCTGGGTGTGGGCCAGGCGCTGCAGGCCCTGCGTCGCCACCGTGGTGGGCCAGCGGCGCAGTTGGACCCGGCGCACGTCGTGCAGGCCGACCGTGCCCGCGCGCAGCGGGCGCACCAGGTGGCGGGCCGCGGCCACGGCGTCCTGGACGGCCAGGTTGATGCCGATGCCGAAGACGGGCGACATCGCGTGGGCGGCGTCGCCGATGCACAGCAGCCCCGGCCGGTGCCAGCGGCGCAGCCGGTCGAGCCGGACGTCGAGGAGTTTGACCTCGTCCCAGGAGGTGACGGAGCCGGCCCGGTCGGCGAGCCACGGCGCGGCCTGGGTGAAGCGGGTCATGAAGCGTTCCAGCCCCTCGGCGCGGCGCTCGGCGTCCGTGCCCTTGGGGATGAGGGCCGCGCACTGCCAGTAGTCGCCGCGGTCGATGAGGGCGGTGAAGAAGCGGTCGCCGAGCCCGCCGACGAGCCCCCTGGGGTCGTCCTCGTGCCGCGGCAGACGGAACCACCAGGCGTCCATGGGGCAGGCGAAGCCCTCCAGGCCGAGTTCCGGCAGGGCCCGGGCGAGCGAGCCCCGGCCGTCGCAGGCCACGGTGAGGGTGGCCCGCAGCTCGCCGGTGCGGCCGTCGGCGGTGCGGTAGCGGACGCCCGTCACCCGGCCGCGTTCCATGAGGAACGAGGTCGCGCCGGTGTCCATGCGCAGCCGGAAGGACGGCTCCTTGCCCGCTTCGTCGGCGAGGAGGTCGAGGAGGTCCCACTGGGGCACCATCGCGATGTAGTTGTACTTCCCGTGCAGGGCCGCGAGGTTCCCGACGGTGACGAGGGACCGGTCCGGCCCGATGGGCAGCTGCACGGAGGACACCCGGCGCTGCGGCAGCCGGGCGAAGCGTTCGGCGAGGCCGATGTCGTCCAGCAGCGAGAGGGTCGACGGGTGCACGGTGTCGCCGCGGAAGTCCCGCAGGAAGTCACCGTGTTTCTCCAGGACCGTCACCTCGACGCCGGCCCGGGCCAGCAGCAGCCCCAGCACCATGCCGGCCGGCCCTCCACCCACCACACAGCACGTCGTGCGTTCCTGTTCCACGGCGGCACACCCCTCTCGGGAATCCGGGCGTTCGCTTGCGGGCCGCCCGAGGTGACGACTCACAGGTAGGTGACTAGCATGGTCAGAGTACGGCCGCCACCGCGCAAACGGGTGATTCACCTGCGGTGATGAGAACGGCCGGGTGAATGAGTGGTCCCGCCCATGGGTCCGTGGCCCGATCGGCCACGTCGACGGCGGATGCGCCCCCTCACGTTTATCGGGCAAAGGCAGGAACTCCGTGCTGTTGGCGAAAGGAGGAGGAAACCGCTCCGCGCCGGCTACGGCGCAGTACGAGAAGGGTTCTGAAACCATGCAGGCACTGAGAGTGAAGCGGCTTTTCGCGGCGTCCGCGATCGCAGTCCTCCTGGGCGGCGGCGCCGCCCTCGGCGCGGCGGGCACGGCGTCCGCGGCGGCGCCGACCCACGCGGTCACCTACAGCAGCCACGGCGGCGGCTGGGACGACGACGGATACGGTCACGGCCACGGCTGGTACGACGACGATGACGACTGGGGCGGAGGGTACGACGACTGCGGCTGAACGGTCGCGCGTCAGTGAGCCGTACGGGCCGCCGATCCGGCGGTCCGTACGGTGACGTGTCCTCACGGTGGCGCGTCCCGGCGGCTCGTCACCCCCGGCCGCGGAGGTCGGTCCGGCCCGCCTCGAAGGCGTCGGCGTAGGCCCCGGCGCCGAGCGCGTCGAGCAGCCGGGTGACGGCCCGGTCCGCGTCCCGGCGTTCCGCGACCGGCAGCGGGGTTCCGACGGACTCCCGCAACCCGGCGGCGGCGCCCAGGAGTCCGGCCGCCCTGAGCCGGTCGGCGCCGGTGCCGGCGGGGTCCGCCGCGAGTGCGCCCGCGATGCCCTCGAAGGCCTGGGCCAGGGCCCGGGCGTCGCCGGTGCGCCGGGCCGCTCGCAGTCCCTCCTCGTGCAGGCGGCGGGCCCGGTGCGCGTCCCCGCGCTCCTCGGCGGCGTAGCCCAGCTGTGCCAGGACCAGGGCGGCTCCCGCGTCCACCCGCAGCTCGCGGTTCCACTCCAGCCAGGGCTCCAGCAGTGCCTCGGCCGTGTCCGGGTCGCCGCCGTGGCGGGCGCCCAGCGCCAGGCCGATGACCGCGAACTGCTCGGCCGGCCGGTGCGACTGCTCGACCGCGAGCCGCCGGGCCCGCTCGTGCAGTCGCCGGGCCCGCCCGAGGTCGCCGGTGAGCAGGGCGATCCGGCCCTGGCGGGCCAGCCGGAAGGAGACCGTGGTCCACAGTTCCAGCTCCTGCGCGGTGCGCACCCCTTCCTCGTACAGCCGGGCGGCCCGCGCGTGGTCGCCGCGGATCTCGGCGAGCACGCCCAGGTGTTCGGAGGTCTGCAACTGGCCCCAGAGGTCGCCGAGTTCCGCGAAGAGGGCCGCCGCACCGCGGGCATGGCGGTCCAGTCCCGCCAGGTCGCCCCGGTACATGGCCCGGGTGGCGAGGGCGCTGCGCGCGGCGGCCTCGCCCCAGCGGTCGCCCAGGTCCCGGAACTCCTGTGGCAGGGCGTCGAGGGCGGCGCCGCCTTGTCCGGTGGCGGCGCCGGTGAAGCAGAGCCGGGCGAACTCCAGTAGCCACCGGGCCCGTGCGGCGGCGCCGGGCTCGGCGGCCGGGCCGGGGTCGGGTTCCCCGGCGAACACCTCGAACGCCGCCCGGCGCACGCGCAGCGACGCGGCGGGATCGTGGGCGCCGTCCGGCCGGGCGTCGGTCACCGCCAGCGTCGCGGTCAGCGCGGCCCTCGCCTCGGCCACCCGGCCGCGCAGGAACCAGTACCAGGTCAGGGACTCGGTGAGGCGGACGGCGAGTCCGGGCGCCGCCGGCCCGGGGGCGGTCTCCGCCGGCCCGGGGGCGGTCCCCGCCGGCCCGGGAGCGGTCGCGTGGTCGAGGGCGGCCGCGAGGTTGACCCGTTCGGCGTCGAGGCGTTCGAGCCAGACCCGCTGGCCGGCTTCGTGGAGCCGGGCCGCCGCGTGGGCGGCGAGGTCCGCGAAGTGTCCGGCGTGCCGCTGCCGCAGGACCGCCTCCTCCCCCGCCGCCGCCAGCCGTTCGCGGGCGTAGGCCGTGACGGACTCCAGCGTCCGGTAGCGGACGGCTCCGCCACCGGGGGCGCCGTCGGCGTAGGCGACGGTGACGAGGGAGCAGTCGACCAGACGGGCCAGCAGGCCGGGGACGTCTTCCACCCGGATCCCGCCGCCCGCGCAGACGGCCTCGGCGGACTCCAGGGTGAACCCGCCCGAGAACACGGCCAGGCGGCGCAGTACCGTCTCCTCGGCGGCGGCCAGCAGGCCCCAGCTCCAGTCGATCACCGCGCGCAGGGTGCGCTGGCGGGCCGGTCCGTCCCGGCGTGCCTGGCCGAGCAGCCGGAACCGGTCGTGCAGCCGGTCCGCCAGGGCGTGCACCCCGAGGGCCCGGACCCGGGTGGCGGCCAGTTCCAGGGCGAGCGGGATGCCGTCCAGACGGCGGCAGATCAGTGCCACCGCCTCCTCGTTGCCGGCGCTCACCGCGAATCCGGGAACGACGGCGGCGGCGCGTTCGGCGAACAGTGCGGCCGCCTCGGGCCCGGCGAGCGGGGCGACGGGGAGCAGGGCCTCTCCGGCCACGGCCAGCGGCTCCTGGCCGGTCGCGAGGACGCGTACGCCGGGCGCCTCGCGCAGCAGCCGGGAGACCAGGGCGGCGGCCTCGTCCACCACGTGTTCGCAGTTGTCCAGGACGAGCAGGATCCGGCGCGGGGACAGCAGGTGCGCGAGCCGGGCGGCGACGGCCTCCTCGCCTTCCTCGCCGGGCGGACGGCCGCCGGGTCCGCCGCCCGCGATGTCCTCGCGTTCCCCCAGGGCGGCCACGACGGCCGAGGCCACCCCGGCGCGCACCCCGGCGAGTTCGACGAACCACACCCCGTCGGGGTGGGCGCCGTCCCCGGCGGTGCCGGGCCCCCGCCCGCCGGGGTGCCCGGAGGCCGCCAGCCGGGCCGCCGCCGCGAGGGCCAGGCGGGTCTTGCCCACCCCGCCCGGCCCGGTCAGCGTCACGAGCCGCCCCTCCCCGACGGCCGCGCACACCCGGGCCACCGCTTCGGAGCGGCCGATCAGCGGGCCGGGGGGAACGGGCAGGCGGCCGGCGGGCGGCGCGGGACGCGCGGCGGCGACCTGCGGGGCGGGCGTCACGGGGCGGGCCACCGGGGGGTGCGGAGGACGCGGAGGGTCCGGGGTCAGCAGGGGGTCCTGGCGGAGGATCGCCTGGTGCAGGGCGGCGAGTTCGGGCCCCGGGTCGATCCCCAGCTCCTCGGCGAAGCGTTCCCGCACCTCGGCGTGGACCGCCAGGGCC
>NZ_JBHVUQ010000296.1:0-6895 GCF_042884105.1 Streptomyces sp. NPDC058157 | reverse complement strand
GTCTGGGGCGGAGCCCCAGGGAACGGGCGCGCAGCGGCACCGGCCCGCATCCGCCTACCTCCGCAGCCAGTCCCCGCCGGGGATCTCGCGGCCCGACACGGACAGCCGGGCGGCCAGCGGCGCGGCCGCGAGGTAGACCCAGGCCCGCACCCGGCTCCCGTCCCCCCGGACGACCTCCCGCGTGACCCGGTCGTAGACGTTCCCCGGGCTCCCGGGCCCCTCGTACTCCTCCAGCAGGTCCAGCGCGTCCAGCAGCTCCCCGTACGCGCCCGCCGCCGGCGTGATCAGCTCCCCCGCTATCACCGACCCCGCCCGCTCCACCGCGTACGGGTACCCCGGCCCCTCGTACAGCGTCGCCCCCGGCAGCCGGGCCGGTTCCTCGGCGGTGGTGCGGCCGTACAGGAACAGCCGGTGGTTGGCCTCGCCGGGCCGCAGCGTCCCGTACACGAAGAACGGCAGGACGCCGCCGGATCCCGGCCGATCGACCGATGTCACGAGCCCCTCCTTCGGCTACGCCGGACCTGCCCGGGCCGGGCCGAAAGGCCCGTCTTTCCCGTGCACCCCCACCGTACGCACCGCTGTTACACAATCTCCCGGTCGCTGTGACGGTCGCCGATTAACGTCCGATTCGCCCCTTTTCCTCACCCCCACGGTTCCTTTCCCATGTCGCGATCACCCCGCCGCCTCCCCACCGCCGCGCTGCTCTGCGCCGCAGCCGCAGCCGCCGCCGCACTGGCCGCCGGGGGCTGCGCCGCGCCCGGCGGGCTGGCCGCCGGGGAGCCCGTGGCCCCGGCCTCGCCGCAACCCCTGCCACAGGCCCTCTGGCCGGCCTGGGCCGACGACTCCCCGAAGGCCCCCGGGGCGGCGACCGGCACCCGCCAACCCCCGCCGACGCCGCTGGCGGACGCCCCCGAGGTGGGCCCCGAGGGGCTGACCGCGGTGAAGGCGGCCGAGGTCGTCAAGGCCGACCCGCGCATGCGGATGTTCGCGGAGAAGGGCTCGATCAACGCCCCCGGCCGGTCCGGGATCCGCCCGCCCGTCTACCTGGACCTGACCGGGGACGGCCGGCAGGAGCTGATCGTCGCGGCCGACACCGAGACCGGCCGCACGGCACTGAGCGTGTACACCGCCCGGGGAAAGCGGATCGTGCCCGTCCTGTTCACCCTCGGGCGGCGGATGGCCGCCGAGTCCCTGGGCCAGGACCTGCTGATCCGCACCGCCCCCGACGACGGCTCGGAGCAGGCCGTCCGCTACCACTGGGACGGAGAACGGATGACCGTGGTCAACGAGGAGCGGCGCTACAACAAGACCCTCCCGAGCCCGGACCCCGGCGGGTCCGCCCCCGCGGCGGGCCGCGGCTCCGGGGAACCCCGGTGAGGCGGCCGGCGGCCCGCTGCCGGCGGCTGCTGCGCGCCCTCGGGCTGCGCTGGAAGATCGCCGCGCTGCTGGCGGCCGGCTGTTCGCTGGTCGCGGTCACCATCGGGGTCCTGATCTACGAGGCCCGGGTGCGCCAGGTGTCCGACGCGGCCCGCAAGGGCGCGACCGAGCAGCTGATCCGGGTACGGCAGGTCTACGAGCTCACCGGCCGCCTCGACTACGACAAGGTCGGCGAGGCGGACGCCCGGATCGACTGCCCCCAGGTGCCGCAGGAGCTGCGCGCGGCGGCCCTGGACGGCCGCCGCACCACCTACCTCGACCTGGCCGGCCCGGATCCGGCGGTGTGGGCGGCGCGGCCGGTGGGCGGCGGGCACGTGCTGTCGGTGCGGCGCCCGCTGGCCGAGGAGCGGGCCGAACTGGAGGAGCTGGACGCCCAGCTGCTCGCCTCCGGGACGGGGGTGGTGGCGCTGGCGGCGGTCGGCGGGGCGCTGCTGGCGAGCCGGCTGAGCAAGGACCTGCGGGCGGCGGCCGAGACGGCCCGGCGGATCAGCGCGGGCGACCTGGACGCCCGGATCGGGCCGTCCGGGGCTCCGGGCAGCCGCGACGAGGTGGCCGAACTGTCCTCGGCGGTCGACACGATGGCGGCGAGCCTGCAGCGGCGGCTGGAGGCGGAGCAGCGGTTCACGGCGGACGTGGCGCACGAGCTGCGGACCCCGCTGACGGGTCTGCACACGGCGGCCGAGCTGCTGCCGGCGGGGCGGCCGACGGAGCTGGTGCGGGACCGGGTGGCGGCGCTGCGGACGCTGACGGAGGACCTGCTGGAGGTGGCCCGGCTGGACGCCGACCGGGAGGAGGCCCTGCTGGAGGCCCAGCCGCTGGGTCCGCTGGTGGTCTCGGCCGTCCGGCGGTCGGGGGTGGCGGCGGAGGTGTCGGGTGCCGGGGACCCGGTGGAGGGCAGCGGCGCGTGGGTGCGTACCGATGCCCGGAGGCTGGAGCGGATCCTGACGAACCTGCTGGTCAACGCGCGCCGGCACGGGCGGGGCCGGATCTCGGTGGCGGTGTCCGGGACCTCGGTGACCGTCCGGGACGGGGGCCCTGGCTTCCCGGAGACCCTGCTGCGGGAGGGCCCGCAGCGGTTCATGACCGGTGCGGCCGAGCGGGGTCAGGGCACGGGGCTGGGGCTGACCATCGCCTTCGGGCAGGCCCAGGTGATCGGCGCCGGGGTGCGGCTGTGGAACCCGGCGGACGGGGGCGCGGCGGCGACGGTGAGCTTGCCGCAGGCCTGAGGGGGGCGGGTTTCACCCGGACGGGGCGGGGGTGCACGGATGGCCGCGCGGGGCCTGTGACGTGCGCGGATTCCTCTCCTGGGGGCGCCCGGAACGGGATCTGACGAGGGGTCAGCAGGCGGTTGCCGGGCGGCCCGGTTTTCCTCGAGACACGACCCCGTGTCCCTTGGAGTGACGCATGCGCCGCAGGACCGCCCACGCGCTGACCGCCGCCGCACTGACCGCCGTCGCCTTCGCCGGCCCGGTCGCGGGAGCGGTGGCCGCCGCGGACCTCGGGATGCCCCCGTTCGCGCCGGGGGACTTCGCCGTGCTGGAGGTCTGGCCCAAGTCCGCCGTGCCGGGCACGACGGTCACCGTGAACACGAAGGCCTGCGGCCCGGGCGGCCACGCCGAGGGCGACGCCACCACGGTGGGCGGGGGCCGGTTCAAGCTGACGCCGGGCCCCCACAAGGAGGTCGTGGCGGGCCAGTTCCAGATCGCCCGCGACATCCGGCCCGGGACGTACGGCATCGGCGCCACCTGCGCCGACGGCAAGTTCGCCACCGGCGACCTGGTCGTCACCGAGCACGGCCCCCAGGGGCACGTGCGCACCGGGGTGGGCGGTGGCACCTCCACCACCACCGATCCGGCCAAGATCACGGCGGGAGCGGCAGTGCTGGCCGCGGCCGCCGTCGGCGGTACCTGGCTCCTGCGTCGCCGGGCGAGCGGCACGCGGAGCTGACGGGCGCCCACCGCGGCCGAGGCCGCGGTCCGACCGGTACCGCCCCCCGTCGCCCGCCCCGCGAGGTCCCCCCCGTTCGCGGGGCCGGGCGACGGCCACTCCTGTCCACGGCGAGGCGAGGGGGTACGAGGCATGGCCGCCTTCCCCGGCTTCCGGGGCGCCCGCGCCCTGCGGGCCATGACCCCCGGCCGCCGCCGCCCCGGCCCGCCCACGAGCACGGCCCCCGACACCCGGACGGGGGCCGGCGCGGGCGGGGACTCCGGCAGCCGCACGGCCTCCGGCACGGGCGCGGCCTCCGGCACGGGCGCGGCCTCCGGCACAGGCGCGACCTCCGGCACAGGCGCGGGTGCGGCCTCCGGCACAGGCGCGGGTGCGACCTCCGGCACGGGTGCGGCGGCCGGCGCCGGTACGGGTTCGCGTCGCGCCGCCGGTCACGGCCGCGGCCGTGACCGCGGCCACGCCATGCGCCCCGGCCGTCCCGGGCGGCGCGGGCAGGCCGGGCTGGTGGCGCTGGCCGTCTGCGTCGGCGTCTGGCTCGTGACCAGCGGCTCCGACGAGACCGTCCGGCCGCCGCTGCCCTCTCCCGCCGACGCCCTGAGCGCGCAGGCCCGCTACCCCGGCAGCATCGCCGCGCTGCCCGGCTCCCCGCCGACCCGGATCCGGATCCCGTCCATCCACGTGGACGCCCCGCTCACCGGGCTCGGCCTGGAGCACGACGGCAGCCTCGAGGTGCCGCCGCCCGCCCGGGGCGACCTCGCGGGCTGGTACCGGGACGGCGCCACCCCGGGTGCGACGGGCACCGCCGTGATCGCCGGCCACGTGGACAACGCGAGCGGCCCGGCGGTCTTCTACCACCTGGGCGCGCTGCACCGGGGTGCCGCGATCGAGGTGGCCCGCGCGGACGGCCGTACGGCGGTGTTCACCGTCCACGCGGTCGAGGTCTACGACGCGAAGTCCTTCCCGGACCGCCGCGTGTACGGGCCGTCGCCGCGCGCCGAGCTGCGCGTGATCACCTGTGGCGGCGGGTTCTCCCCCCGCACCGGTTACCAGGGCAACGTGGTCGTCTTCGCCCATCTCACCGGGACCTACTGAAACCGGGCACCCCGCCGCCCCGACCAAGATCATCTGCTTGCAGAATGACCCGTATGTCGATAACGAACACGCCCAGAACAGCCACGGTCGACGACGCCGCGGACATCGGCCGCAGCCTGGCCCGCGCCTTCGCCGACGACCCGATGATGTGCTGGTTCTTCCCGGACGGGGCCACCCGCGAGGAGGGCATGGTCCGGTACTTCGAGACGCTCCTCACCCGGCACTACGGCCGCCACGGCGTGTGCGAGCGCACCGACCTGGCCGCCTCCTTCTGGGTGGCGCCGGACGGCCGCGCCCTGCCCGACGACGAGACCCTCGACGAGCTCGCCGGCGTGCTCGGCGACCGGGCGGGGGTGTTCCGCGAGGGCATCGTCGCGGCCGCCGAGCACGCGCCCCCGGAGGACCACTGGTACCTGGCGGTGCTCGGCGCCGACCCGGCCGGCCAGGGGCGGGGGCACGGGGCCGCGCTGCTGCGCTCGGGCCTGGCCCGGGCCGACGCGGCGGGCCTGCCCGTGTACCTGGAGTCCTCCAAGGAGTCCAACGTGCCCTTCTACGAGCACTTCGGCTTCACCCTGCTCGGCGAGGCCCGGCTGCCCGGCGGCGGCCCGACCCTCTGGGTGATGCGCCGCGCCCCGCAGGCCTGACGCACCGGCGGGCGCGCGACCCAGGGTCCCGCGCCCGCCTGGCCCGAGGTCTACCCCCACTGCTCCAGACCCAGCTTGACGACCAGCGCCCCGACCACGGTCAGCAGCACGCCCCGGACGAACCCGCTGCCCTTCTTCAGCGCCATCCGGGCGCCGAGCATGCCCCCGGCCAGGTTGAACACGGCCATCAGCGCGGCCAGCTGCCAGAACACCATCCCCTGGTAGGCGAACATCGCCAGCGCCCCGGCGTTGGTGCAGCAGTTGACGATCTTCGCGGTGGCGGAGGCGGTGACCAGGTCGAGGTGGAGCAGGGCGGTGAGGGCCAGCACCAGGAACGTTCCGGTGCCGGGGCCGATGAGTCCGTCGTAGAAGCCGATGCCCAGGCCGGCGAGGGCGATGGTCAGCAGGACCCGCCGCCGGGAGACGGGCGAGGCGGAGGGGGCGGCGCCGAAGCCGGGCTTGAAGATCACGACGGCCGCGACCACCACGAGCACGCCCATGATGAGCGGCCGCATCGTGTCCTTGCTGATCCCGCCCGCCAGTGCCGCCCCGCCGACCGACCCGGCGAGTGCCGCCAGCCCGATCCGGACGGCGAGCTTCACGTCCACCGGGGTCTTGCGCACGTAGGTGACGGCCGCCCCGGACGTGCCGACGATGGCCACCGCCTTGTTGGTCCCGAGGACGGCGGCGGGCTGGGCGTGCGGGAGGCCGAGCAGCAGGGCGGGCAGGAGCAGCAGTCCGCCGCCGCCCACCACCGCGTCGATCCAGCCGGCCGCCGCCGCGGCCACGCACAGCACGATGATCATGGTCGTTGATATGTCAGGCACGGACCCGACCCTAGGGAGCTGATCGATGCGCGTCGCATCGATTTCCGGAAAGTTGCGCGAAGCTTGAGCTTCACACCCCCCGCGCCCCGCCCGCCGGAAGCCTCACCGGTCGCCGCCACGGGCGCTGAGGGCGGCGTTCCGTCCGGGTAACAGGAGCGATGCGGTGGGGAAACAGCCGCCGCGCACGCTCGTTCCATGACCTCGAAGCAGCGTGTGGTGGTGATCGGCGGCGGCCTGGCGGGCCTGCGGCTCGCCGCGCGGCTGGGACCGTCCGCCGCGGTGACCGTCCTCGGCGAGGAGTCCCACGCCCCCTACAACCGGGTCCTGCTGGCGGAGGTGCTGGCCGGCCGGTACACCCCCGACGTGGCCGCCCTGCCGGCTCCCGGGCCGGTGCTGCGGCGGGGGGTGCGGGCGGTACGGATCGACCGCGACGTGCGCCGGGTGCACTGCGACGACGGCACGGCCCCCGGGTACGACGTCCTCGTGCTGGCCACCGGCTCGAACCCGGTGCTGCCGCCGCTGCGCGGGCTGTTCCCGCCGGGCGGCGGGGAACTCCCCGACGGGGTGCACGCGTTCCGCACCCTGGACGACTGCCTCGCCCTGGACGCGGCCGTGCGTCCGGGGGTGCGCGCGGTCGTGATCGGCGGCGGCCTCCTGGGCGTCTCCGCGGCCCGTGCGCTGGCCGCGCGGGGTGCGCAGGTGGTCGTGGCCCAGCAGGCGGAGCGGCTGATGGAGCGCCAGCTCGACGCCGACGCGTCCGCGATGCTGCACGCCCATCTGACGGCCCTCGGCGTGGAGATCCACACCGAGTGCCGCGTCAGGGGTCTGACCACGACCGGTACGCCCGCTGCGGCGCCGCTGCGCGGGGCTTCCTCCCCGCCCCGCCCTTCCTCCGTTCCCAGGGGCTCCGCCCCTGACCCCGGCACCGAGCGCCGCGCGGCCGGTGCG
>NZ_JBHVUQ010000295.1:0-6905 GCF_042884105.1 Streptomyces sp. NPDC058157 | reverse complement strand
AGGCCCGGCGGGGGCTGGTGGGCCACGGGCCGAGCTGATAGTCACGGGGGGCGGGCGGGCGGCGCCCCGCCACCGGGTTTCCGGTGGCGGGGCGCCGTCGTGTGCGGGTGGGCCCGCCGGGGCGGGTGGTGCTCAGTGGCCGGGGAGGGGTTCGAGGAACTCCAGCCGGTTGCCGACGGGGTCGTGCGAGTAGAAGCGCCGGTGGCCCGGCAGGTTGTCGTCCCATACGACGTCCGCTCCGCGTTCGCGGAGTCTGCCGGCGTACTCCTCGATGCCGGTGACGCGCAGTCCGGGGTGTGCCTTGCGGGCGGGCCGGAAGTCCTCTTCCACCCCCAGGTGCAGCTGTACCGCGCCCGCGGCGAACCAGCAGCCCCCGCGCGCGGCGAGGACGGGGGGTTTGGAGATCTCGGTCATGCCCAGGACGCCTTGGTAGTAGGCGCGGAGCTTGTCCTCCGAGCCGGGGGGTGCGGCGAGCTGGACGTGGTCGACTGCGCTCAGCACGGTCATGCCTCCTTGCGGGCGATGGCGAAGATGCGGCGGAAGGGGAACACGGTGCCCCTGGGGCCGCTGGGGTAGGCGAGGCGCAGGGCTTCGCGGTATTCGGCGAGGAACCGGTCGGCGGCGTCGCGGTCGTCGCCGAGGACGGTGAGGACGGGGCGCAGGGCGGTTCCCTTGACCCAGTCGAGGACGGGGTCGGGGCCCTGGAGCATCTGGTGGTAGGTGGTCTCCCAGACGTCGACGGCGCAGCCGAGTTCGGTGAACCGGGCGAGGTATTCGGCGGGTTCGAGGATGTGGACGTAGCGGGCGCCGTGTCCGCCGAGGCGTTCGCGCCAGCGCGGGGTGTCGCAGAGCTCGGCGAGGAGCCGGTGGCTGGGGGCGGTGAAGTTGCCGGGGATCTGGAAGGCGAAGGTTCCGCCGGGGCGCAGGCCGTTGATCCAGGCGGCGAAGGAGCCGGGGTGGCTGGGGACCCACTGGAGGGCGGCGTTGGAGACGATCAGGTCGTAGGTCTCCTCGGGCATCCAGGTGGCGATGTCGCCGTGGCGGAAGTCGAGGCGGCCGCCGCCGGGGGTGGGTCCGGCGTGTTCGGCGTCGGCGAGGCGGAGCATCTCGGGGGAGAGGTCGAAGCCGGTGATGTGGGCCTCGGGCCAGCGGTCGGCGAGGAGGGCGGTGACGTTGCCGGGGCCGCAGCCCAGGTCGGCGATGCGGGCGGCCGGGTCGGTGGGGAGCTCGGGTATGCGGGTCAGCAGGTCGAGGAAGGGGCGGGTGCGGTGGCCGGCGTGCCGGAGGTACTGGTGCGGGTCCCAGACGGGTGCGGAGGGGCTGGAGCCGTCCATGGCGTGGGGGCGCACGACCGGCGCGGTATCGGAATGCATGTTCGAGCCTCCCTACTGGTGGGGCGAACGGAAGCGGAAGCCGTTCCGGCCCCCTCCATGCCCATGCTCCGCCAGAATATATCTCGATGTCAAGATTCTTGAAATGAAGAGACTTCATGTCGACAGACCCCGTACACTGATCGGCATGGAGGACGAGGTCGACCGACTGGTCGCGGCATGGCGGCGAGAGCGCCCTGACCTCGACGTGGAACCGCTCGAAGTGCTCAGCCGCGTCAGCCGGCTCGCGCGCCACCTCGACCGCGCCCGCAGGCTGGCCTTCTCCGAGCACGGCCTCGAGCCGTGGGAGTTCGACGTCCTGACCTCGCTGCGGCGTGCCGGGGCCCCGTACCAGCTCTCCCCCGGGCAACTGCTCACCCAGACGCTCGTCACCTCCGGCACCATGACCAACCGCATCGACCGGCTCGCCAAGAAGGGCCTCGTCGAACGGCTGCCGGACCCCAGCGACCGGCGCGGCGTCCTGGTCCGGCTGACCCCCGAGGGCCGCGACCGCGCCGACCAGTCCCTGGCGGGACTGCTGGCCCAGGAACGCGCGATCCTGGCCCAGCTCTCCACGGCCGAGCGCGTCGACCTGGCGGGCCTGCTACGCCAGTTGACCGCTCCGTTCGACAACATCCCCGGATAGCTCCGCGGGCCGCACGCCGGCCCGCCGGGCCAGGGCGACGGCCGCCAGGGTGGAGTGCACCCCGAGCTTGCCCAGCACGTTCTGCATGTGGGTGCGGACCGTGTGCGGGGACAGGAACAGCCGCGCCGCCACGTCCTTGCGGCCCAGCCCCGCCACCATGCAGCGCAGCACCTCGTGCTCGCGCGGGGTGAGGGACTCCACGAGCCGTTCGCTGTCGGTGCGGTGCTTGCGGGCGGCCGTCAGCTCCCGCAGCACGCCGGTGAGCAGCGCGGGCGCCAGGTGGGTCTCCTCGCGCAGCACCCCCCGGATCACGGCGAGCAGCCGCGACAGCGAGCAGTCCTTCGCCACCCATCCCGAGGCCCCGGCCTGCAGGGCCAGGGCCGCGCGGCGCGGGTCGTCCCGCTCGGCCAGGACCACCGTACGGACGCCGGGGTGGGCGGTGCGCACCCCGGCGACCAGCGCGATCCCGTCCGCCGGCGGCGACGGGGCACCCGGCGCCCGCTGACCGGGCACGGGCAGCACGGCGCCGACACCCGCGCCGAGTCCCGCCCCGCCGGCCGTACCGGGCGGGCCGGGCGTTCCCGGTGCGGGCGGTCCGGCGGCGGGCGGCGGCGCGGGCGGTCCGGCCGCGGGCGGTCCGGCCGCGCCGAGGTCGGCGTCGACGAGCAGCACGTCGAAACGGCGGCCCTCGGCGGCCGCGCGTTCCAGGCAGCGCTGGGCCGCGGGACCGCTGCCGGCCGCGGACACGTCCACGTCCGGCTCGGCCGCGAGCGCGGCTGCGAGAGATTCGGCGAAGATGCGGTGGTCGTCGACCACCAGGACCCGGATGCGAACCACAAAACCCCCAAGGGTCGGGGAACGGACGACTACGGGTACGACGCCCGGCCGGGTGGCCCACCGGCCGCCGCGGCCGCCGCCGCGACTTCTGTGCACCTACCCGGGACCGGACGCCGTACCCGGCGTGTCTCGACCCCTGAATCAACACCGGCCCCCACCGGCGTCACTCATCAGCGTAGGACGGGCCGCGTTCCGTGGTTGGCCGAATAGCAGAAGTTTTCCGAGCGATTTTCGGGTCGCGGGCTCCGCAACGACCTTTCCGGTGGCCGGATTTCGCCTGTCCGGAAGCCCGGGAGCCGGAATTCCTCCCCGGCGCGTGCCCCAGGCAGTTGCACGGGGACGGTTTCACCCGGCGTACGCACGCCGGGCGCCCGCGCAGGGCGCCCGTCCACCGCGCTCACCGGACACGCGTGCGCCCCCCGCACCGGAGGGTGCGGGGGGCGCGGCGGGACACCGGAGGGCCGGCGCACGGGGGGCTCAGGGGGCGCGCGGCCCCCGGACCGCCGGAGGGTCAGGAGCGCTGCCTGCGGGCGAAGTTCCAGGCGTCCGTCACGATGCCGGTGAGGTCCGAGCGGGACGGCGTCCAGCCGAGGCGCTCGTGCGCCGTGCGCGCGGAGGCGACCAGGACCGCCGGGTCGCCGGCCCGGCGCGGGGCGACCACCTCGGGGATCTCGTGGCCGGTGACCTTGCGGACCGTCTCGATGACCTCGCGCACCGAGAAGCCGCTGCCGTTGCCGAGGTTGCAGACCAGGTGCTCGCCCGGGGTCGCCTCGCGCAGCGCGGCGAGGTGGGCCTCGGCGAGGTCGGCGACGTGGATGTAGTCGCGTACGCAGGTGCCGTCGGGGGTCGGGTAGTCCTCCCCGAACACCGAGATCGACTCGCGCTCACCCAGGGCGACCTGGAGCACGAGCGGGATCAGGTGGGTCTCGGGGTCGTGGCGCTCGCCGAACTCCTTGTAGGCGCCCGCCACGTTGAAGTAGCGCAGGGAGACCGCCGCGAGGCCGTGCGCCGCGCACTCCCCCGCGATCATGTGGTCGACGGCCAGCTTCGAGGCGCCGTAGGGGTTGGTGGGGGCGGTCACGGAGGTCTCCGTGAGCGCGCCCTCGGTGGGCTCCCCGTAGGTGGCGGCGGTGGAGGAGAAGACGAGGGTGCGCACGCCGGCCTCGCGCATGGCGGTGAGCAGGGCGAGGGTGCCGCCGACGTTGTTGTCCCAGTACTTGCCGGGGTTCACGACGGACTCCCCGACCTGGGAGGAGGCCGCGAAGTGCAGGACGGCGTCGAAGGAGGGGTCCAGGTGGCGGGCGGCGTCCTGGATGCGGCCGTTGACGAGGGTGGCGCCGGCCGGGACGCCCTCGCCGAAGCCGGTGGAGAGGTCGTCGAGGACGGTGACCTCGTGTCCGGCCTCCAGGAGATGGGCGGCCACGACACTGCCGACGTATCCCGCACCACCGGTGACCAGGTACTTGCTCACTCGTACTCCTAGCTCTCACGGAAGCACGCGGCGGTGCGTGCTGGTGTCTGGCTTACCGGATTCCGGGCCTCCGGGGAAATCGGCCGTGTGTGTGGGGCGGCTCAGGCCCCGGCCGGCTGCGGCCCCTGCTGCTCCCGCTGGGGCTCCCACTGCGGTTCCCGCTGGGGCTCCCGCTGTACGGGCGGCGCCGCCCGGTCGAGCAGTCCGGTACGGGCGGCCAGCGCGGCCGCCTCCAGCCGGGAGCCGACGCCCAGCTTCATCAGGACCCGCTGGACGTGGGTGCGTGCCGTGCTCGGTGCGATGTCCATGCCGGCCGCGATCAGCCGGGTGTCCTCGCCCTCGGCGACCCGTACCAGCACCTCCACCTCGCGCGGGGTCAGCAGCCGCAGCAGCCGGGTGCCCTCGTCGTCGGGCTGCGCGGCGGGGTTGAGGAGTTCGGCGAAGGCGCTCTGGAGCAGCTGCGGGGAGATGGCGACCTCCCCGGCCCGGGCCTTGGCCAACGCCCGTTCGACGCCCTCGATGCGCTCGTCCTGGCGCACGTAGCCCGAGGCGCCGGCGGCGAAGGCGGCGGCGATCCCGCGGGGGCTGGGCACCGGGCCGAGGACGACGACGGCGATCTGCGGGCGCTCGCGCTTGATCCGTACGACCGGTTCGAAGACCCCGGGCTCCGCGGGGGTGGCGGTGCCGAGCAGGCACACCTCCGGGGCGCGGCTGATGACCAGTTCGGCGGCTCCGGCCGCCGGAGCGGCCGCCGCGAGCACCCGGTGCCCGCGCAGTTTCAGGGCCGAGGCGAGCGCCTCGGCCAGCAGACGGTGCTCGTCGACCACCATGACGCGTACGCCCATCAAGGCTCCCACCCCAGATCCTTCTGACCCGGCAAGCTACACGCTTGTTCGACGGGGCGCGGGGGTTACCGCGCGAAAGCCCCCGATCGGTGGGCACCGGTCGGGGGCTTTCGCGTGGCTGTCAGTTCGCGGCGAAGGCGACGAACAGGTAGTCCTTCTCCTTGTCGGAGTACGGCTTGCTGGCCAGGCTCTCGGACATGAACAGGCGGCCGTTGTGGTAGCGGATCTCGTCGCGGTCCGGGGAGAAGCCGGACTCCTGGTCCCGGCTGGCGGCCGGGTTCTGCATCAGGAGGGTCTCCTTCAGCGTCTTGCCGTCGAGGCTGACGACCTGCCCGCCGCCGTCGTACGGGGGCACCTTGTAGGCGATGATGTTCGACCCGTCCATGCGCAGCGGGTACATGACGTACTTCTCGCCCGCGTCGGCGCGGTCGCTGGTGGCCTTGCCGGTCTCCAGGTCGAAGGAGACGATCTCGTTGGTGCGGCCGGTGGGCGAGGAGCCCTGGTGCTCGTACGTGGGCAGGTAGACCTTGCCGTTGCCGATGACCATGTTGGTGCACTGCTCGACCTCGGTGGCGGGGCAGCGGGGCGCGAAGCTGCCGGAGGAGAGGCCGATGCGGGTCTTGAGCTGGCCGGCGTCGTCGAGGACGAAGAGGTCGCTGACGTTGGTGGCGTTCTTCGCGGTGTTGCCGACGTTGGCGGCGATGACGAGGGGCTTGGTGGAGATGATGCCGGCCCACTCGATGCCCGCGGAGAGCTTGTACGAGTACTTGGGCGCGCCGCTCGTGGGGTCGAGGGCCTGCGCGTAGAGGGTCTCGTCGGAGCTGCCGCCGCACTTGCGGAGCACGGCGAGGGCCTCGCCGCCCGCGTAGCCGAGGTCGTAGCAGCCCTGGGCGTCGGTCTTGGGGGTCCACAGGGGCTTGCCGTCGGCGAGGTTCCAGGCGGCGCCGCCGTAGAGGCCGCCGGCGGCGACGGTCTGGCCGCTGATCGTGATCTCGGTGAAGGCCACCGGCTTGTCGCCGCCGGTGGCGGACTTGGCGGTGGCCTTCCACACCAGCTTGCCGGTGTTCAGGTCGATGACGCCGGCCTGGGTGCACTGCGGGTACTTCTTGTCGGCGGTGGCCGGGCCCTCCTGGAAGAGGATGGCGGTCTTGTTGTCGCTGATGTGCCGGGTGGCTCCGCAGACGTTGGCGCCGAGCGGGAGTTCCCACTTCTTGCCGCCGTCGACGAGGTTGTAGCCGACGACCTTGCCGATGTCGGACTTGACGTAGGTGGAGTCGGTCAGCCAGGAGCCGTCGACGCCGATCACGTCGGAGCCGGGCACCTGGGTGGTCGCGCTGGCCAGCGGCTTCGACTTGGGGTTGCCCGGGGCCTTCTCGGCGCCGGCCAGGGCGGGCGCCTTGGGGTCGGGCGAGCCGCTCGCGGCGGTGGGGGGCGGGTTGTCGCCGCCGCCGCTGTCGCCGGAGGTGTACCAGAAGCCGCCGCCGATGATGAGGGCCATCGCGAGGAGGGCCGCGCCGACGATCACCAGCTGGTTGCGCAGGTCGTTGGAGCCGCCGCCCGCGGCGGGCTGCGCCGGGGCGGGGGCCTGGAGGGTGCTCGGCTGGGGCGGCTGGGGCGGCTGGGGCGGCTGCTGCGGGTAGCCGTAGCCGGGCTGCTGCTGCGGGTACCCGTAGCCGGGCTGCCCGCCGGGCGGGGGCACGGCCGGCTGGGCGGGCTGGGTGGCGGCCTGCGGGGCC
>NZ_JBHVUQ010000294.1:0-6941 GCF_042884105.1 Streptomyces sp. NPDC058157 | reverse complement strand
CGTCGGCAGCGTCAGTTGTCTCGCAGCGACAGCGGCTTCGGCGCCCCGCCGGCCGGGGGTTACGGGTTCCCGCCGCCCGCGCCCATGGCGATGGCCGCTCCGGGCGCCGCGCCCGCCCCGCCCGCGGCCCGGCGGCCCGCGGCCCCGGTCATGGGGCTCGGCGTCGGCGGGTCGATGCGCCAGGAGGTCTACCGCGACGAGCGCAAGCCCTCCGCCTGGGCGGACACCCCGGCCGCACGGGTCTTCGTCCACCTGGTGACCCCGCCCGAGTGGCGCCGCATCACCGGCGAGGACGCCCCGCCCTCGCCCGTTGACCGGGCCGCCTACAGCAAGGCCGGGCTGCCCTGGTACGACTACTACGACGAAAGCGGAACCGATCTGCCGGCCGCCGGACCGCTGGAACAGGTCAGGCCGGTGGGCGACTGGCTCGGCGAGGACCACACGCCCTGGGCGCCCCCGGTGCCGGGCCAGGTCAAGCACGTCGGGAAGACCCCCCGCCCGGGCGACCCGGTGCAGGACGGGGACTGGTAGCCGGTCCGGGCCCCGGTCCATGGATTCAAACTGGTGATCGATTTTCGGCCTCGCGGCCGCTATGATCACCGCAGCAAGGCCGTAGCGCAGAGGTCGTCGCGCCCAAGCATCGAGCTGGAGGACGTCGGTTCGAATCCGACCGGTCTTGCGTCTTCTTCCCGTCGTGACGACAGGGCGCGCAGCCCTGCCGTCACGACGGTCGTACCCGACCGGTGGAGTGGTGATGACACGGCCGACGCCCGTACGGTGCCCCGCGATCGAGCACCCGGACCTGCCGCTCGCCGACCCGGCGGCCCTGGACCCGCTGCTCGCCCGCCTCGCACAGGACCACCCCGTCGGGACCGACGAGACCTTCCCCCTCGGAACCCTGCGCGCCGACGGCCGCGTCGACCTGTGCAAGCAGGGCCTCGGCCCCGCCGGAGCCGCCCGGGCGCTGCCCGCGGCCACCGCCTCCCCGCACGCCGCCCACCTCCTGCTCGGCACCAACTCCATCGCCGACGAAGGCGCCCGCACCCTCGCCGCCGCCCTCACCGCGGCCGGCCCGGACCACGGGCTGCACACCCTCTACCTCGGCTGCAACCGCATCGGCCCCGACGGCCTCCTCGCCCTCGCCGGAGCCCTCGCCGAGGACACCGGCGTCCGCGCCCTCTGGCTCAAGCGGAACCCGCTGCACGAGGACGGCGCCCGGACGCTGGCCGCCCTGCTGCGCCGCAACACCGCGCTGCGCACCCTCGACCTGGTCAACACCGGCATCACCGCCGACGGCGTACGCCTCCTCCTGGAAGCCCTGCGCACCCGCGAGACCCCCCTGGAGCGGATCTACCTCGGCGGCAACGGCCTCACCGCCGAAGCGGCCCCGCTGCTCGCCGCCCTGATCCGCGAGGCCGGGGTCCGCGAGCTGTACGTCCCCGCCAACCACCTCGGCGACGAGGGCGCCGCGGTCCTGGCGGCCGCCGCGGCCGAAGCCGGCCCCGCCCGCCCGGTGCGCCTGGGCCTCGGCGGCAACGGCATCGGCGTGGCCGGGGCCCGCGCCCTGGCCGGTGCCCTCGGCGGGATCGAATCCCTCGACCTCGGCCGGGTCATGTCCGAACGCAGCCTCGGCTCCACCGGCAACGCCACGGGCGACGAGGGCGCGTACGCCCTGGCCGACGCGCTGCCCGGCAGCCCGCTGCGCCGCCTCGAACTGCGCCACACCGGCATCACCGGCCGCGGCGCCAAGCGCCTGCTGGCCGCCCTGCCCGACGGCAGCCCCCTGGAACACGTCGGCCTCGGCCCCGGCACCCCCCGCCGCCTCAAGCGCTCCTTCGCCGAGCGGCTGCGCCCCGCCCGGCCCGGCCACCCCGACCTGCGGGCGATCGGCAGCGTGTACCGGTGAGCGCCCGCGACGAGAACCCCCTCGCCGGCCTGCCGCCCGGCGCCCTGCCCGACGAGGACGCCGCCTCCTGGCAGCGCGTCCGCCGCTACGCCGTGCCCCGCTGGATGATCGAGCGGGCCACGGCGCACCGCCTGGCCGGGGACTGGCGCGCCGCCTGCGCGGCCGCCGGCGTCGAGGTCGCCTTCGCCCTGCCCGCGCTGGCCGCCGCGTACGGACCGGCCGTCGCCGCGGCGGTGGAGGAGGACCTGCTCCACCTCGTCCCCGACCTGGTGCGCTGGCACCTGCCCCGGGTGCTCGGCGGCCGCAGCGTCCTCGCGCCCAACCGGCGTGCCGTACTGGCCCGTTACGCGCCGGGCGACGACGCCCCCGCCCTGTACGTCACCACCCGCGCCATGGTGGACGGCCCGCAGCGGCTGAAGCTGCACTGCGCGCCCGTCGACCCGGCCAGGCACCGGCACACCTACGCCGGCTGGGCGATCGAGGACTGGACCGGCGCCCGCTGGTTCTGGGACTCCCGGCACACCGCGGAACTGCGCTCCTTCGCGGGCCCGGCCGACCGCCTCCCCTTCTTCCGCGCCGACGGCACCCCGCTGGACGCCGCGGAGCTGCCCCGCGCCGAACCCGCCGCCGACGACCGCGCCGCCCGCGCGGAGTGGGCCGCCGTGCTGCACCGGCGCGGCGACCTGGTGGAGGCCTTCGCCACGGCCGGGATCGCCCTGGACCTGTCGCCCTTCGACCGGAACGGGCAGCTGTGGCCCACCCACGACGTCCGGGAGGCGCTGGACACGGTCCCGCTCGACCCGGTCCGGCTCGCCGACGCGGTCCGCCGGCTCACCGCGGCCGGCGCGGGGGAGCGGTTCCGCTTCGCCCCGCACTGGCGCGGCCTGATGATCGTGGAGCCCGCCGGCGCCGACGCGGAGCACGACCTGCTGATGCGCGTGGTCGACGCCAACGCGGTGCGCGAGGTACCCCGGCTGCCCGACCACGCCTGGCAGCCGCTGCCCGACCCGTACCTCGTCCGCTCCGGCCGGACCGCCCCGCACGAGCTGCACCCGCTGGTCGCCGAAGCCCTCTTCCCGGCGGCCGGCCCGGCCGCGGGCCCGCCCGTCCCCGCCGCACCGCGGCCCGTCCGGGTGCGCTGCGTCGGCGAGTGGCACGAGGTGCGCTCGCGCGGCGGTGTGCTGGAGATCCCGCACACCGCCGAGGAGCAGCAGCGCGAGCGCGCCATGCGGGCCTTCGGCGGGGCCGTCGCGGGCTGCTTCGCCGCGCGCGACGCCTGGACCACCGGCGAGGGCCGCCTCCCGCGCGGCCTGCGCGCCGAGCGGCGCGAACTGCTCGAACGTGTCCAGCACGGGGACACCCCGGGCGTCCTCGCGCTCCTCGACGCGGGCGTCGACCCGCGGGTGCGCAACGGCCGCGGACAGGGCCTGCTGCACCTGCTGCCGTTCGTCCGCCACGAGGAACTGCTGCCCCGGCTGCTGGAGGCGGGACTCGACCTGGAACAGCAGGACGACTCCGACCGCACCCCGCTCCAGTGCGCCGTCCAGAACGGCGGCACCGCCGCCCTGGTCCGCGCGCTCCTCGCGGCCGGCGCGCGCACCGACGTGATCGACGACATGGAACTGTCGCTGGGGCAGGTGGTGCGCCGCTACAAGCGGACCGACCTCACCTTCCTCAGGCAGCTGGTGGAGGAGCGCCATCCCCTCATCGGCTCCGGTGAATACGACGATTTCATCGAAGACCGCGAGGAGTGGGAGGAGAAGCGGGAGTACGACGTCGACGGCTACGCGGCCGTCGGCGACACCCCCGGCTCCGGCACCGGTGAGGGAGGGGAAGCGTGACCGCCGCACCGACGCGGCCCGCGCCCGCGCTGGCCGCCGCCGACGCCCTCAACGCCCGGCTCGGCGCCACCCGTACGGAACCCGCCGCCAACCCCCAACTGGAGGCCCTCGCCCTCGCGGTGACGGCCAATCAGCCGGTCCTGCTGTGGGGTGAGCCCGGCATCGGCAAATCCGCCGGCATGGAGCGGCTCGCGGCCGCCCTCGGGGTCCGGCTGGAGACCGTCATCGCCAGCGTCCACGAGCCCTCCGACTTCGCCGGTCTGCCCATCGTCGGCGACGACCCCGCCACCACCGGCGTGCCCATGGCCCCGCCGGACTGGGCGGTGCGCCTGGCCCGCACCGGGCACGGCCTGCTCTTCTTCGACGAGTTGTCCTCCGCCCCGCCCGCCGTCCAGGCCGCGCTCCTGCGCGTGGTCCTCGAACGCCGCGTCGGCAGCCTCGAACTGCCCGCCTCCGTACGGATCGTCGCCGCGGCCAACCCGCCGTCCAGCGCGGCCGACGGCTGGCACCTCAGCCCGCCGCTCGCCAACCGCTTCGTCCACCTGGACTGGACCCACGACGCCCGTACGGTCGCCCGCGGCATGGCCGGCACCTGGCCGGAGACGGCCCTGCCCGCCGTGGACCCGGCCCGGGCCTCCGGCGCGGCCGCCCGCGCCCGCGGCGTGATCTCCGGCTTCCTCACCGCCCGCCCCGGCCTCGTCCACCACATGCCGAACGACGCCGAGGGCCGCGGCCGCGCCTGGCCCTCCCCGCGCACCTGGGAGATGGCCCTGCGCCTGCTGGCCACCGGCTACGCGGCCGGCGCCGGCCGGGAGGCGCTGGCCGCCGCGCTCACCGGGGCCGTCGGCGACGGCGCGGGCCTGGAGCTGCTGGCCTACCTGGAGAACCTGGACCTCCCCGACCCGGAGAAGGTGCTGGCCGACCCGGACGCCTTCGCCCTGCCGAAGCGCGGCGACCGCCAGCTGGCCTTCCTCATCGCGGTCGTGGCCGCCGTCCAGGGCGAACCCACCCGGCCCCGGTGGGAGGCGGGCTGGGCGGTGCTGGCCAAGGCCGTCGATGCGGGCGTGCCCGACGTGGCCGCGCGGGCCGCCGCCGACCTGGCCGCGATGCGCGACCTGTCCTGGCACGTACCCGCCGGGATCGACGCCTTCGTGGAACTGCTCCAGCTGGCCGGGGCCCTGCCCGGCGCCCGCTGACCGTGGACCGCCCCCTGGACCGGGCCAAGCTGCTCGCCGCCCGCTACACGGCGGCCGAGGCCCGGCCCTACCTGGCCTCCGCCCTGTACGCGCTGACCGTCGTCCCCTCCCCGGGACCGACGGGGGTGACCACGATGGGCGTCGACCGGCACTGGCGCTGCTACGTCTCGCCCGGGTTCGTGGAGCGCACCCCCGTGCCGCAGCTCGCCGGCGTGTGGATCCACGAGGTCGCCCACCTGCTGCGCGACCACCACGGCCGGGCCGACCGGCTCCCCGCGGCCGACCAGGGCGACCCGCTGCGGATCAACATCGCCCAGGACTGCGAGATCAACGACGACCTGCTCGCCGACGGGCTCGAGCTGCCCGAGGGCCGGATGGAGCCGGGCCGCTTCGGGCTCCCCACGGGCGGGCTGTTCGAGGGCTACCTGCCCGCCATTCCCCAGACGCCGCCGCACACACACGTGGACTGCGGCTCGGGCGCGCACGGCGTCCCCGCGCCCTGGGAACTCGGCACGGCCGACGGCGCCGCCCGGATCGGCCCGACGGAGGCGGAGGCCCTGCGCCGGACCACCGCGCAGGCCGTCCGCGCCCACCGGCGCAGCCGCGGCAGCGTCCCGGGCGGCTGGGAGCGCTGGGCGGAGCAGGTGCTGGAGCCCGTCGTGGACTGGCGGCGCGCCCTGACCGGCGCGGTGCGGGAGGCCGCGGCCTGGGCGGGCGGCGCCGTGGACTACACCTACCGCCGCCCCTCGCGCCGCACCCCCGCGCTGGGCGGCCGGGTGGTGCTGCCGAGCCTGCGCCGGCCGCTGCCCCGGGTCGCGATCGTCGTCGACACCTCCGGTTCCATGGGGGACGGGGAACTCGCCGCCGCGCTCGGCGAGGTGACCGGGGTGCTGCGGGAGGTCGGCGTCGGCGGCAACCGGGTCGCGGTACTGGCCTGCGACGCCGACGTACAGGCCGTCAACCGGGTGACCAGCGCCCAGGAGGTGACGCTCGCCGGGGGCGGCGGCACCGACATGCGGGTGGGCATCGCGGCCGCGCTGGGGGCGCGGGAGCGGCCGGACGTCGTCGTGGTGCTGACCGACGGCTTCACCCCCTGGCCGGAGGGCTCCCTGCCCTGCCGGGTGATCGCCGCGCTGATCGGGCCGCAGGCCCCGCAGCCGCCGGACTGGGTGGAGACCGTACGGGTGACCCCGCCGGGCTGAGCCGCGAACTGGCCGGTTGTGTACGGTGGTTGCGCCGGTGATCGGCGACGCGTGGCAGCATGGCCGGGCCGGACGCGGGGGACACCGCCCGCGGCGGCCGAGCGGAGGGGGAGTCCGGTGACCGGAGTACGCAAGAGCCTGGCCAAGGTGGAGATCTCCCTGCGCTGGGACCCCAGCCCGGCGGGCTCGCCGCCGCACGACCTCGACCTGGTCGCCGGGGTCTTCGGGGCCGGCGACCCGCACGGGCAGCCGGTCTACCTCGTGCACTTCGGCAGCCGCGCCCCCGACGGCACGATCACCCTCGACCGGGACAGCCGCAACGGGCAGGGCTTCGGCTGGGATGAGGTGATGACCCTCGAACTGGACCGGCTGGCCCCCGCACTGGTCCGCGTGGTGGTCGGGGTGGTGATCCAGGACCCGGGCCCGGCGGGCACGCCCGGCCGTACGGTCTTCTCCGCCGTCGCGGGCACGGGGCTGCGGATCCGCGAGGGCCACACCGACCTCGCCACCGGCGACTTCACGGAGCTGGCCGGGGCCACGTCGGCCACCGTCGCCGAGTTCGTCCGCGACGCCGCGGGCGGCTGGACCCTGAACGCCCGGCCCCGCGGCTTCGACGCGGACCCGCAGGAGTACGTCCGGCTGATGGGCGCGGTCTAGGCCCTGTCGTCAAAGTCACGCCGTCGCCCGGAGGGCGGCCTCGCGGCGTCTGGTGCGTGCTCTCGGCGCGCCGGGCGCAAGACCTCGTACTGGACGTACTTGGTCTGGCGCCCGGTGCGGCGAGAGTGCGTGCCAGGCG
>NZ_JBHVUQ010000293.1:0-6965 GCF_042884105.1 Streptomyces sp. NPDC058157 | reverse complement strand
GGTCGGCGTCCCGTCGGCGTCCGTGTCCCCGGGGAACCGGGCGTCGGTGAGGGCCGCGTAGCGGGCGAAGTCGGGGTCGGCGAGCCCGGCGCGGCCGAAGACGGCGAGGTCGTAGGCGGAGGACACCTGGCCTTCGGCGTCGTAGCCGTCCGGGGAGACGACGTGGGTGTCGGCCGCCCCCAGGGCGCGGGCCCGGGCCTGCATCTGGGCGGCCGTCTGCGTCCAGCCGCCGTTCATGGAGGCGAGGACGTGGACGGCGTCGTTGCCGGAGCTGAGGAAGACGCCCCGCCACAGGTCGGGGATCCGGTAGGCCTGACCGGCGTCGAGGCCGACGAGGCTGCTGCCCTCGCCCACGTCGGCGAGTTCGGCGTCGGTGACGGTGTGGGTGCCGTCGCGCGGCAGGCGGGGCAGGGCCGTGAGCGCGAAGAGGGTCTTCATGGTGCTGGCGGGCGGCAGCTGCAGATGGGCGTCGTGGGCGGCGAGCACCTCCCCGCTGCCGGCGTCGGCCACCAGCCAGGACAGCGCGGACAGGTCGTCGGGCAGGGCGGGCGCGCCGGGGCGGGGCCGGACCTGCACTCCGGGCCGGTGCAGCAGGGCCGGTTCCGGCGGGGCCTCGGCCCGCGGCGGGGCGGGCTCGGCCACGGCGGCCGCGCCGGCGGGCGGAGGCATGAGGACGACGCTCAAACCGGCGGCGAGGGCGGTCGCGCCGGAAAGGAGCCTGCACGCTGACGGACTACGGGTCATCCGGTCACGGTAGGAACTCCCACCGGGGTTCGCAGCCCGGCGTGGGCCGAGCGGCGTAACCCGCCGGATCCGGCACCGGGGACGGGGCCGGCCGTCACCCGGTCCCCCCGTCAGCGACCGGGCGGGTGCGGGCGCAGGCGGTCGGTGAGGAAGGTGAGGATCTCGTCGCGTGCCCGGAGCGTGGGGTGGCCCGCCTCGTCGACCAGGTGGGCGGTGACGACGCTGTGCGGCGTGCCGACCAGGTCGGCGAAGAAGGGCGGCGGCGTCGGGTTGGCGGCGGCGTCCGGGAGGACGCGGCCGTCGAAGGCCCGGCCCAGCAGGGCCCGGTAGGCGGCGAAGCGCTGCCCCGTGCACCAGCGGTCACCCTCGAAACGGTAGGCGAGGACCGTGAGTCCGTCCCGTTCGAGGCGGTCGCGCACCGCCCGGGCGTCCGCCGGGTCGAGTTCGAGACCGCCGGGGTCGTCGAGCGGCAGCGAGGGATGGTTGACCACCGGGGCGATCACGGCCGGTTCCAGGGCCATCGTGAGGGCGAAGTTGCCGGTGAAGCACAGCCCGACCGCCCCCACCCCCGGCCCGCCGCACTCCGTGTGGGCCAGGTGCCTCCCCCGGCGAAAGCCCGGAACTCCGCGCTGACGCAGGCGCGGCGGACGACCTCCCGGCCGCCCTCGACCGTGGGGAAGGCACCGTCCCTCCCGAAGAGGGAGGGCACGAGGACGGTGAAGCCCGCGTCGCGCACCCACCGTGCGAGCCTCAGGACGTCGGGGCTGATGCCCGGCATCTCGGGCAGGACCACGACCGCGGGGCCGGACCCTGCCGCGTACACCGTCTTCTCCACCCCCTCCACGGCCACGGTCCGGCGGGTGAAGTCGGTGATCGGATCGTCTTCGTCGCTCATGGGGCCAGCCTGGCGCGGAACGGGCCGTCGGGTGAGGGGCGGGATCGCCAGGGGCGGGGGCGATCCCGCCATACCCTGGGAGGGGCCGTGCCGAACGGGTCGGGGCGGGGAACAGCGGTGGGGGTGCAGGCGGGTGGCGGCGGACGGCGGGCGGGTGGGGGCGGACGGCGGGCGGTCGGCGGACGGCGGGCGGCCGGGGGAACTGCGGGTCGGGGTCCTGGCGTACCCGGACTGCTTCGCGTCGGAGGTGTTCGGCGTGCCGGACCTGCTGACGATGGCCGGGCACGTCGCCGGGCCGGACGCGCCCGGCCACCGGGTGTCGGTCGTCTCGCCGCGCCGCCGGGTCACGGCCTCGGGCGGCGCGCTCCTGGACGTGCGGCCCCTGCGCGAGGTGGACGTGCTCGTGGTGCCGGGCTTCGAGCTGCGTCCGGGCACGGACCTCGACGCCCTGCTCGGCCGGCTCGCCCCGGAGACCGCGGCGATCCGGGCCCAGGCGGCCGCCGGGACCGCCGTCGTCTCCCTGTGCGTCGGCGCGTTCCTGCTCGCGGAGGCGGGCCTCCTCGACGGGCGCCGGGCCACCACGTCCTGGCTGCACGCCGGGGAACTGGCCCGGCGCTGTCCCGCGGCGGACGTGCGGCCCCGGCACCTGGCCGTCACCGACCGGGGCGTGACGACCACGGCCGCCTTCAGCGCGATGTACGACTTCGCGCTGGACCTGATCCGCCGCCACCACGGCGCCCGCGTGGCCCGTGCCACCGCCCGTGTCGCGCTCCTCGACGACGTGCGGGCCTCCCAGACCCCGTACGTCGACGCCCGGCTCCTGCCGCAGCCCGGCCGGGAGTTCTCCCAGCGGGTGATGCGGCGGCTCGACCAGAACCTCGCCGAGCGGTACGACCTCGCCTCCCTCGCGGACGCCTTCCAGGTCAGCACCCGCACGCTGCTGCGCCGCTTCGCCGAGGAGACCGGGCACAGCCCGCTGGTCCACCTCCAGGCCGCCCGGGTCCGCCGCGCCCGCCACCTGCTGGAGTCGACCGACCGCACCGTCGCCGCGGTCGCGGCGGCCGTCGGCTACCAGGACCCCGGCACCTTCGCCGCACTCTTCGCCCGCCACACCGGCCACCGCCCGAGCGCCTACCGCACCGCGTTCCGCCGGCGGGCGGTGGGTGAACGGGCGGGCTGAGAGCGCGTCCGCCGCGGAAGCACAAGATCGGCGGGGGCTACCGCTTCCGGCCGAGGGCGGGGTATCCAGGGAGGGCGGCCCGCTCCGGGCCCTCTCCCCCTCTCCCCCTCTCCCCCTCTCCCCTCCTGGAACGGAGACCTGCCGTGGACGGCTGGTACGTGGACGACCGCTGCACCAACTGCGACGTGGCCCGACAGCTCGCGCCCGACCTGATCGGCGAGGCCGGGGGCACGTCGCGGATCCTGCGCCAGCCGAACGGTGAAGCGGAGACGCGGCGCTTACACGCGGCGGTCTTCGCCTGCCCCACCCGCTCGATCCGCCACCCCTCCCGGCGGCCGGACCAGCGGCTCGACCCGTTCCCGATGGAGCTGGACAGCGGCGTGCTGCTGTGCGGGCACAACTCGCGGCACACGGCCGGGGCCAATTCCTACCTGCTCCTTCGGCCCTCGGGGACGTCCCTGATGATCGACACGCCCCGCTGGAGTGCGGCACTCGCCGAGCGGTACGCGGCTCGCGGCCCGGTCACCGACGTACTCCTCACCCACCGCGATCACGCCGCGCACGGCCGCCGCTACGCGGACCACTTCGGCGCCCGGCTGTGGATCCACGAGGGCGACCTCGACGCGGCGCCCGACGCCGACCGGGTGATCCGCGGTCTCCGGCCGCTGGAGGTCACCGAGGGCGTCACCGCCCACCCGCTGCCAGGCCACACCCCCGGCAGCGTGCTCTACCTCGCCGACGGCCGGTACTGCTTCAGCGGGGACAGCTTCTACTGGTCGCGCACGACGGGGGATCTGGCGGTCGCGGACAGCGTGACCTGGTACTCGATCGAGGAGTTGGCCGCCTCACTGGCCAGGACGGCCGGGCGGATCCGGTTCGAATGGGTCCTCCCCGGCCACGGCGACCGCCGCCGCCTCCCCGCCGACGAGATGACCCGGCGGTTGACCGCACTGGCGGAACGCACCCGGCTGCTGCGGCCCCGGCCGATCGACTTCACCGCCGTCCGCTGGTGACGGCACGGCACGGCGCGGCGCGGTGTGGGAGGGGGTATACCGGTGCCGGGGCGTCCCGGCCCACTCCCTACACGACAACGGGGTGATCGCAGTGCCTCATGAACTCGACGGCGCGTACGACCCGAGTCCGGCGCGGTGGGTGCGCGAGCAGGTGGAGCTGTACGAGAGTTCCGGTGGCACGCGGGGCACGACGCTCTGGGACACGGGCCTGCCGGTCGTCATCGTCACGATGCGCGGCGCGCGGAGCGGCAGGATCCGCAAGATTCCGCTGATGCGGGTGGAGCACGGGGGGCGGTACGCGGCGGTGGCCTCGAAGGCTGGCTTCCCGCGCCACCCGGTCTGGTACTTCAACCTCAAGGCCAACCCCCGGGTGGACCTCCAGGACGGCCCCGAGCGCCGGGGCATGATCGCCCGTGAACTCGACGGCGAGGAAAGGGCCAGGTGGTGGGGGCGCGCGGTCGTCGCGTACCCCCCGTACGCGGACTACCAGAAGAACACCGCCCGCGTGATCCCGGTCTTCGTCCTCGAACCCGAGCACCTGCCGGGGACCTGAACCCTCGATCCGTCGGCGAATGGAATGATCACGGGATGGCCTCTGCGAGCAGTGCGGACGATCACGCCCGAACCGAGTCGGTCGTCAACGGGATGGCTCAGGGGCTCCGGACCCTGGACGAGGGGGTGGCCTGGTTCTCAGGGCTTTCCCCGGCGGGGCGACAGGAGGTACTGCACGAAGTCGCCCACTACGCCATGCAGGCGCACATCACCGCGGCGGACGGTCGCGTGGGCGTGGCGCGGTCCGGGGTGAAGCGGACCGCGAACCCCGCGGTGATGATCTGCATGGACCCGCCCCGCTACGGATTCTCGGGCCTGCCCGCCGACGAACACGTCACGGCGTTCCGGGTGCTCGTCTCCGTGTTCGCCGTCGCCGACACCCGTCGCAGGCAGACCCACTGCAATGACGGCTGCGGGCATTCCTGGCACAACCTGCCCTCATAGGACGGCCGGCGGCCCGCGCGCGGTGGCCTGACGACGGGTTCGGGGTGGTGGGGTCAGGCTCCCGGCCGGTCTGAGCCTCCGGGCCGGGTCGGTGGGAGGGGTCGCGTCGGCGTGGCGGCCCGGGCGTCGAAGTCCTGGCGGGCTGTCAGGATCTGCCGGGCGTGCTCTACCGACCATGCCCCGATGGCGCTGGTCAGCCGGCCGGCCTCGTAGCCGAGCTCGGTGAGGCCGTACTCCACGCGGGGCGGGACCGTGGGGTAGACCGTGCGGTGCACGAGGCCGTCCCGTTCCAGCGCGCGCAGGGTCTGGGTCAGCATCTTCTGCGTGATCCCGTCGAGGAGCCGCCGCAGTTCGCTGAACCGCATCGGCCGCTCCTGCCGGCGCAGCGCCGCCAGTACGTACAGCACCCACTTGTTGGCCAGCATCTCGACGACGGTGCGCGAGGGGCAGTCGCGGCGGTAGGCGGCGGTCCAGTCCGCGGAGGCCGAACCGGCCGTGGGTTCCGTGGGTTCCGTGGTCTTCATGGTTTCCATGAGGTACCTGGGTATCAAGCAGGTGCCTCCTTCACAAGGGATACCGGGTCGGTCGAGGATGGTGATCACCAGCGGCGGCCGGTCCGTCCGGCGACCCGAGAGGAGCACCCCCATGACCACCCGCATGCGCGCGGTCAGCCAGCGCGGCTACGGCGGCCCGGACGTTCTGGAGCTCGTCGAGACGGACCTGCCCGTGCCGGGTCGCGGCGAGGCGCTGGTGCGCGTCCACGCCGCCGGGGTGAATCCGGCCGACTGGAAGCTGCGTTCCGGGGCGGTGCGGAAGTTCGGCGTGCCGCCGTTCACGGTGGGCCTCGACCTGTGCGGGGTGGTGGTGGCCCTCGGTGACGACCGGACGGCAGGGCTCAGGCCGGGCGACGCGGTATACGGTTGCGCGTTTCCGCCCCACGGCGCCCATGCCGAGTACGCCGTCGCCCCGGTGGCGGCCCTGGCCGCCGCGCCGGCGGGCATCGGCGGGGTCGCCGCCGCCGCGCTGCCGGTCGCGGCGCTCACCGCCTGGCAGTCGCTCGTGCGGGTCGCCGCCGTCGGCGCCGGGCAGCGGGTACTGGTGCACGCGGCGGCCGGCGGGATCGGACACCTCGCGGTGCAGATCGCCAAGGCACGCGGCGCCCACGTCATCGGCACCGCCCGGGAGGCCAGGCACGCGTTCCTGCGCGACCTGGGCGCCGACCGGCTCGTCGACTACACCGCCCACGACTTCGCCGAGGTCGTGCGTGACGTCGACGTGGTCCTGGACCCGATCGGCGGCGACTACGGACCCCGGTCGCTGGAGACGCTCGCGCCGGGCGGGATCCTCGTCGACGTACGGGGCGCCGGCCCCGACCGGACCGTCGTCCGGGAGCGGGCCGAGGCACGCGGGCTGCGGTTCGCCGAGTTCGGGTTCACCCCGTCCGGAGCGGATCTGGAGCAGATCACCGGCCTGGTGGAACGGGGCGCCCTGCGGGTCGCCGTCGATCGGGTCCTGCCGCTGGAAGAGGCCGCCCGGGCCCATGAGCTGAGCGAGTCCGGCCGCGTGGCGGGAAAGATCGTTCTCGTCCCCTAGGAGCTGCGGGGGACGCCGCGCGGGCCGCCGACGATGAGCGGGCCGTCGTGCGCGAAGGCGTCGGCTGCCGGAGCCTCCGGGGCATGGAAGCTCCGGCCGCCGCCGGGTTTGCCGATCACGGGTGGAAGTTGATGCGTTCCCTGACGACGGGGAAGCCGGCCTTCGTGAAGTGCGCGGCCATGGGGAGGTTCGTCCGGTCGGTCGCTCCGGTGACGAACTCCGCGCCCTGCTCGACGAGGACGTGCGTGCATTCCGCGAGGAGGTCGTAGGCGTAGCCGTGGCCGCGGTGTTCCGGGACGACCCCGATGAAGCCGATGGTCGGGCCGGAGGGGTTGTGGGCCGGGATGTGGATGCCGGCCAGGTCGCCCTCCGGTGTGTGGGCCGTCTGCCACCACTCGCGCGGTGAGGGGCACCAGTGGAAGAAGTCGAGTTCCTCCTGCGCCGCCTGGTCGAGGCCGCCCTCCTCGACGGCCTTGAGCGCGTGGGCGTCCAGGGTGGCGGAGTGGATGCGGCGCAGCGCGTCGAAGAACACGGAGTCGTCGGG
>NZ_JBHVUQ010000292.1:0-7033 GCF_042884105.1 Streptomyces sp. NPDC058157 | reverse complement strand
GGTACCACATGACCAGTCCCAGACCGCCCGCCTGGAAGAAGACGGTCTCCTCCACCTCCTGCCCCCGCCAGCCCAGGGCCCGGTAGAAGGCCTTGGCGCGGGCGAGGTCGGAAACGCCCAGGGTGACCAGGGTGATGCGCTGTTCCATGGGGTCACCGTACGCCCGCGGGCCCGGCTATCCGGGCGCCGACAGCTCCCGGTCGATCTCGGCGGCCGACCGCTGCCGGACGGCCCGCTCGAACAGTTCCCGGATCGCGGAGCACTCCCCGTACGGGTACCGGACGTGCCAGTGCGCGACCACGTGCTCCAGCAGGTCGAAGCGGCCCGCGCCGGCGATCGTCGACGCGGCCAGCAGGCTCTGCCGGACACTGAGCACGGTGGCCGGCGGGTCCTGGTGGTTGCCCTGCCGGACGTACATCATGGCCTGCATCGCCAGCACCGGCTCCGGTGAGGTCCAGAAGTGCGGGTTACGGGTCCACTCCGGCGGCCGCGCGGCGCAGCCGGGGTGCCAGTCCGCGAAGTCGGCCCGCAGCCGCGGCAGCACCGGTACCGGCTGCTCGCGCGGCCCGAAGGGGCGCCCGGCCAGTACCGCGCTCGTCCGCGCCGCCCCTTCGGCGTCCGTCCCGGCGAACGCCTCCCGCACGAGGCGGGCGTTGACCCAGGGGTCGTCCAGGGCGAGCAGCGCCGGAACGACCACCTCGTCGCGCAGGTCCCGGGGCGTCGCGGAGTCCGGGGCTTCGGCCGGCCGGCCGACGTGGGGGGCGCCGAGCAGCGCGTCCCACAGGGGCCGGTCGCCCTGTCCGACCAGCGACCGCACCAGGTCCGGGCTCAGCGTGGTCCGGGCCAGCACGACACGGGTGGCCGGGTCGAGTGCGCCGACGACGGCGTCGAGCAGGGCGCGCGGAGCGAGATCGAGGAGGGCCGCGGGCGCACACCGCAGGCGGGCCGCGCCGGGGCGGGCCTGCGCGGCCGGCTCCGCCGACGCGGCGTCCAGGAGCTCGGGGAGCGTGCCTTCGAAGTCCGCGGCGAGCAGGCGCACGGCGCGCACCCAGGGGCCCGGGTCCGACCCCAGGCGCTCGCGGACCAGACCGGCAGCCGGGTCCAGGTCCGGCCCGACGAGGAAG
The DNA here is from genome assembly GCF_042884105.1 of Streptomyces sp. NPDC058157. Lineage (NCBI taxonomy): Bacteria > Bacillati > Actinomycetota > Actinomycetes > Kitasatosporales > Streptomycetaceae > Streptomyces > Streptomyces sp. NPDC058157. The sequence continues at coordinate 5,909 of NZ_JBHVUQ010000292.1, read as the reverse complement.
TCGGCGGCGGGCACCGTGTCCAGCGGCGTGCCCCCTTCCGCGAGCCGGACCGCCGTGCGCAGGAGCTGCGGCAGCGGGCCCGAGAAGAATCGGGTCAGGCGCAGCAGTGCCAGCCACGGTCCGGCTCCGGACGCCGGGCCGTCGGCCGACTCCGCCGCGCCGAAGGCTCCTTCGACCAGTGCGGCGACGGCATCGGACGGGGCCGGGGCGAGCAGGTCCTGCGCCGGGCGCGCGTGTGCGAGCACGTCGGCCGGGGTCACGGCGGGCTCCCAGCCGGGCCGGGGGGTGGCCAGGGCCATGGCGGGCCCGGCCCAGCAGCCGCGCAGTCCCGCCCCCAGGTTCCCGCGGGTCAGTGCCGTGACGGCGGAGTCCCGGCCGGAGTACAGGCGGAGCAGGTCGAGCCCGCCGGGGGTGGGGGCGGTCAGGGCGGCCGCGACGTCGGGCGGGCAGTCGGCGTGCGCCAGCAGGATCCCGTACCGTTCGCGGGCCGAGCCGCGGTGGTCGCGTACGTCCGGGTCGGCGAGGCGGTCGCGGACGAGGTCCCAGTCCACCGGGTACGAGCCGGCGCCGGTGACGGCCCGGCTCGTGGCGGCGAGCTCGGTCTGGGTGAACAGGCCCAGGCGGTAGGGCCGGAGGCCGGCCGGCAGGCGCAGGCTCCAGACGCGCAGGGCCTCGTCGAGGAGTCCGCCCCGCTCACGGCGGGCCTCGGCGGCCTCGCGCAGCGGACGTACGGAGTCCTCGGCCACGGCGCGGGTGAACGCCGCGCGCACCTCCGCGTCCCGGACCCGGGTCTCCTGCCCGGCCAGGAGGGAACGCAGCCGGGCGGTCCCGTCCGGTGATTCCCCCGTCCGGATGCCGGCCACCAGCTGCTGGTACGGGGTGAGCAGCTCCTCCCCGCCGCCCGCGGGCTCCTGGAGCGAGGCCTGCAAGGCCTGTGCGGCCAGGCCGGGTTCGCGCGAGTCGAAGCACAGCCGCAGCAGGTCGGCGTCCCACGGCGGGGACGGCGGAGCCTCGATCGCGGCGTGCACGGCGGGGGTGCGCGGCAGCGGGTCCGGGCTCCCCGGGCCGAAGGGGCGGCCCTCCAGCAGGGCCAGCCGGACCGCCGGCTCCAGCCGGTACCCCCGGTCCCGTCCGGGGCCGAGCAGTCCGGTGAGCAGCCATTCGTTGATCCGGGGATCGTCCCGGCGCAGGAAGGCGCGCTCGACCTCGGCCTCGCGCTCGCCGGTGCGGGAGGCGAGGCGGTACGTGCCGCCGAACAGGTGGGCCCAGACCTCGCGGTCGCCGGTGTCGATCAGCGCCTCGACGAGTCCGGCGTCCCTGGCGCCGTGGGCGAGCCGCTGCAGGGACCACGGGGCGATGCGGGCCAGGAGCCTGCGCGGCAGGTCGCCCGGCGCCAGCGGGATCAGCCAGGCGACCTCGTTCTTCGGATGGACGAGCGCCCCGGGCACCGCCCCGGGGACCGTCCCAGGGGCCGCCCCGGGAACCGCCTCGGGGGAGTCCTCGTCCAGGGCGGCGTCGAGGAGGGCGGGGAGGTTGCCGCTGAAGCCGGCAGCGAGCAGCTCGAACACGCGCAGCCAGGCCCGCTCGTCGCCGCCGAGGCGGGCGCGCAGGTGCCGGGTGAGTTCCGGTGACGGAGGAACGCTCCACCCGTGGGCGTTGCGGAAGGTGCCTGCGGGGGAGGCGAGCCACTGGGCCTCGTCGTCCCCCGCCGGCACCGCCGCGTGTCCCGTGCCCACCGCCGCGGCGAGCTCGGGGCCGAGATCGCCGCGCGCGGCGGCGAGGGCGGCCTGGGCGCGGGTCAGGCCCCGGCGTTCGAGGAGCGCCGCGACCTCCGCGCCGTCGCCGTGCCCCGCGACCCAGTCGCAGAACCCCTCGGGCGGAGCGCACCGCCGCTGGCGCAGGATCGCGGCCCGTCCCCCGGGGCCGAGCGCTTCGGCGACCTGCGCCGCGGCGCTCCGGCCGGCGTGCCGGAACAGCAGGAGGAACGCGGGGTCGGCGCCTTCGATGTCCATTGTGCTCACGTCATCGAACCTGTCGGCCGAGGAGCGAGGCCAGGGTGATGCCGTACCGGGTGCGCAGGCGCCGTATCTCCCACAGGGAGAGCGCGGTGACCGACAGCGGGCCGCCGAGCATGAAGGCGCAGAGCACCTCGGGCGGTGCCGCCACGTCCGGGCCGTCGAACAGCTGGAAGGCGAACAGGGACCACACCAGCAGCGGCGACAGCAGGGCCGGCAGCAGCTCGTGCACGTCCCCCGTGCGGAAGCAGCCGTTCAGTCCGACGACCAGGGCGACCAGGGTGAAGAGGACGGCGGCGACGAGGACGACGACGCAGACGAGGGTGAGCACGACGAACAGCAGCACGACCAGCAGACCGGTGAAGATCGTGCCCAGGAAGGTGCCGAAGAGGCCGAAGGTGATGTCGTGCGCGCCCACGTCGCCGGGGGTGACGATGTCGCCGCTCAGGGCGGCCGTCATCAGCCAGATCACGCCCGCGCCGAGGACCGGCGCGGCGAGCGCGAGCAGTGGTCCGGGCAGGCGGCTCGCGTACAGGCGCCCCAGGGGTGCGCGGGCGAGGGCGATGCACAGGCCGATGCCGATGACGCCGGTCACCACGACGATGGCGCACCCGATCAGCAGCTCCTCCAGCTTGCCGAGCACGAAGTCCTGACGGCCCGCACGCAGCGGGTAGGCCAGGATCAGCCAGGCGGTGGCCAGCAGTCCCAGGGTCGTGCGGATGCGCTGCATCCAGGCGATGACCGGGTCCTCGACGCGGTCCGGCCCGGCGGGGCCGGCGAGCGCCCGGGCCGCCGTGACGGGATTGGGCACGGAGCGGGCGCGCTCGCTCAGGCGCTGACGGGTGATCAATGGGGCCCTCCGGGAAGCGTGACGAGGGCGGCCGCCCCTGGGGTTGGCATGCCCGCGTCCTCATTATCGTCGCAGCGACGATAATAGGCCACGGCTGCTCATGCCCGAACCACCCCCCGGGCCGCCGGAGTTCACGCCCGGGCCGCCGGGCCGGGTCGCGACCGGTGACCCGCGGCCGGGGTGACGCGCGACACGCTCGCGAAAGGGTGACGTGTTCTGTCGGGTATGGCGCGGACGCTGGATGTCATGAGCGACGAGGAGAACACCATCCAGAACCGACGCGACACCGATCACCCCGGTCCGGCGGGCCCGCTCGCGGGGCGGATCGCGCTCGTGGCCGGCGCCACCCGCGGGGCGGGACGGGCCCAGGCCGTGGAGCTCGGCCGGGCCGGCGCGACCGTCTACGTCACCGGCCGCACCACCCGGGCCCGGGCCAGTGAGGTCGGCCGGACCACCGAGACCATCGAGGAGACCGCCGAACTCGTCACCGCGGCGGGCGGCGGCACCGGGACCGCCGTCCCCACCGACCACCTCGACGAAGCGCAGGTACGCGCCCTCGCCGGGCGGATCGACCGGGACCACGGCCGGCTCGACATCCTCGTCAACGACCTGTGGGGCGGCGAACACCTCCTGGCCGGCTCGGTGTTCGGGAAGAGGAGCTGGGAGACGCCCCTCGCCGACGGCCTGCGCATCCTGGAGCTCGGCGCGCGCTCGCACGTCATCACGGCGGCACTGCTGCTGCCCCTGCTGATCCGCTCCGACGCACCGCTGCACGTGGAGGTCACCGACGGCACGGCGCGCTCCAACCGCCGCTACCGGGAGAACATGTACTACGACCTGGCGAAGAACGCCCCGATCCGCCTCGCGTTCGGGCTGGGCCAGGAGCTGGCGGAGTACGGCGGCACGGCCGTCGCCGTCTCGCCCGGCTTCCTGCGCTCGGAGCAGATGCTCGCCCACTTCGCAGTGGCCGAGGAGAACTGGCGGGACGCGATCGCCCGGGAACCGGCGTTCGCGATCGCCGAGTCCCCGCACTACCTGGCCCGCACCGTCGTGGCGCTCGCCGCCGACCCGGACCGCGCGCGGCGGTGGAACGGCAGGTCCACCTCCAGCGGGGAACTCGCCCGGGTGTACGGGGTGACGGACGTCGACGGCAGCCGGCCGGACGCCTGGGCGTACTTCGAGGACGTCGTGTACGGCGGGAAGGAAGGCACCGCCGAGGACTACCGCTGAGGGTCGGCTCCGTAGAGGGCGGCCAGGGCCGCCGCTTGCTCCCGGAACCGCTCGCGCAGGCCGGGCGGCGCCAGCACCTCGGCGTCCGCGCCGAGCCGGGCCAACTGGTCGAACGCGACGTCCTCGGACTCCGCCGGCAGGTCGAGCGTGACCAGGCTGGCGGCGTCCGGGGCGCTCGCCGAGGCGAGCGCGTCGGCGACCGCGGCCCCGTCCACGACGGCGGGCAGCCGCCGCAGCCCCCGGGCGGTCAGCCGGACCGTCACGCCGGTGCGCAGCAGGGTACGGGCGAAGGCGGCCGAGCGGGCCGCCCAGTGCGCGGCCAGCTCGAAGTCCGGGTCCCGCACGAAGGGCTCCCCGGCCCCCTCGACGGGGCCGAGGGCGGTGATCCGGTCGACCAGGTAGGTACGCCAGCCGCCGTCCCGCTCCGGCCCCCCGCCCGGGGCGCGGACCACCGCGTACCAGGCCCCGGCCTTCAGCACGAGCCCGTACGGCTCCACCACCCGCGTCACGGCAGCCGGCGGCGCGCCGTCGCGGCCCGGCCGCACGTACGACAGCTCGACGGGCCGGTCCGCCCACACCGCGCGGGCCAGCTCCGGCAGCAGGGGCGGGGTGACGGGCTCACGGAACCAGGCCGGAGCGTCGAGGTGGAAACGGCGCACGGAGGACTCGGCGGCCTGCCGCAGCGACGGCAGCAGGGTCGCGGTCAGCTTCAGCCGGGCCGTCCGCGCCGCGTCCGACAGCCCCAGATCCCGCAGCGCGGAGGGCAGACCGGACAGGAAGAGGGTCTCCGCCTCGCCCGGACCCAGCGTGGTGAGCCGCGTCCGGTACCCCGCCGCGAGGAAGTACCCCCCCACCCGCCCCCGTTCCGACCGGACGGGCACGCCCGCCTCCTGCAGGGCCTGCGCGTCACGGATCACGGTCCGCTCGGAGACCTCCAGCTCACGGCCGAGGGCGGCCGCGGTCAGACCGGGGTTGGACTGGATCAGGAGGGCCATACGGATCAGGCGGGCGGCACGCATCCCCCCAGCATCACCGACCGTCCGGGCACAGTCGAACCGCGGCGATATCCGGTGGCGTCCCCGCGAACGGTGTGCGAGCGTTCCCGGGACAGCCCGCCACCTCCGAGGAGACCACCGATGCGCCGACCGTTCATGTCCCCCGCGAAAGGAACGACCACCCACCTGAAGGACATGACGCCCTGTGCAACCCACGCCACGCACGCTCAACCTGGGGATCCTCGCCCACGTCGACGCCGGTAAGACCAGCCTGACCGAGCGGCTGCTGTACACGGCCGGGGTCATCGACGAGATCGGCAGCGTCGACGCCGGCAACACCCGGACCGACAGCCTGGAACTGGAACGCCGCCGCGGCATCACCATCAAGTCGGCGGTGGTCAACTTCCCCCTCGGGAGCGGGGAGTCGGCCGTCTCCGTCAACCTCGTCGACACCCCCGGCCACCCCGACTTCATCGCCGAGGTCGAACGCGTCCTCGGCGTCCTCGACGGCGCCGTGCTCGTCGTCTCCGCGGTCGAGGGCGTCCAGCCGCAGACCCGCGTCCTGATGCGCACCCTGCGGCGGCTCTCCCTCCCGACCCTGCTGTTCGTCAACAAGGCCGACCGGCCCGGCGCCGACGACGTCCGGGTGCTGCGCGAGATCGAGCGCGGGCTCGCCGTGCCCGTCGTCCCCATGGGGCGGGTCACCTCCGGGCTCGGCACGAGGACGGCCCGGATCTCGGCACCCGCCGGAGAGGACGAGGCGTTCACCCGGCGCCTCCTCGACGTGCTCACCACCCACGACGAAGACCTGCTCGGCCC
>NZ_JBHVUQ010000291.1:0-7078 GCF_042884105.1 Streptomyces sp. NPDC058157 | reverse complement strand
ACGCTGGTCAAGGCCGACCTCGCCACCTGGAGCTGCCCGGAACCCGGAGTCTGGGACCTCGTCACCGCCCGCATGGTCGTGCACTACCTCGACGACCTGCCCGCGCTGCTCCGCGAGGTCCACCGCTGCCTCGTCCCCGGCGGAACCCTGGTGATCTCGGTCGAACACCCCGTGGTCACCTGCGCCTACGACGGCGACTGGCACGACGGCGTGCCGTCCGAGATGCGGGTGCGCGGCTACTTCGACGAGGGCCCGCGCGACTGCGCGTGGCTCGGCGCCTCCGTCCGCAAGGTCCACCGCACCGTGGAGAGCTACGTCCGGGCCCTCGGCGAGGCCGGGCTGCCGCTGACCGCCCTGTCGGAGGGCCGGCCCCGGCCGGAGAACTTCCGGGACCGGCGGACCGGCGCGGCCCGCCGGGCCGTCCCGACGTACCTCGTCCTCCAAGCCCGCAGACCGGCCGCCTGAACCCGGACACCACCCGAACCGAACACCGCCCGAACCCAAGAGAGGAACGACATGCCACGACGTCTGCGACACGCCGCGGCCCTCCTCGCCTGCCTCCTCCTGCTGAGCCCGGCGACGGCGGCGAACGCCGCGTCCACCCCCGCCGGACCGGCCCGTGAACTCACCGTCTGGCTGATGTGGGGCTCCGTTCCCCAGCCCGAACTGGAGCGGCTCACCGGCGAGTTCGAGCAGGCCCATCCCGGAGTCACCGTCAACGTGCGGATGCAGGGATGGCCGGGGATCGACGAACGGCTGGAAGCGGCCCTGAACTCCGACGAGTCACCCGACGTCGTGGAGACCGGGACCACCACGACCCCCTACTTCGCCGCCAAGGGACTGCTGGAGGACCTCTCCGACCAGTCCGGCCGGCTCGGCGCGGCGGAATGGATCCCCTCCCTGCGCGCATCCGGGAACTGGCAGGGCCGCCAGTACGGCGCGCCCCTGTACGCCGCCTCACGCGTGGTGATCTACCGCAAGGACCTCTTCGCGGAAGCCGGCCTCACGCCCCCGCGCGACCAGCGGGAATGGCTGCGCACCACCCGGGCCCTCGCCCGGGCGCACCGCACCGAGCCCGGGTTCCAGCCCGTCTACCTCCCCGGCCAGAACTGGTACGTGTTCTCCGGATTCCTCCACGACCGCGGCGGGAGCATCGCGCGCTACGACGGCACCCGCTGGCGCGGCGGCCTGAGCACGCGGCCCGCCGCCGAAGCCCTGGAGTACTACCGTGCGCTCCAGTCGTTCTCCCAGGCCCCCAAGGACCAGGACGAGGCCCACCCCTTCCAGTACGAGGTGCTCGCCAAGGGGCAGGTCGCCCAGATGGTCGGGCTGCCCTGGGAGGTCGCCGACGCCGAACGCATCAACCCCGAACTGCGCGGCAAGCTCGGGATGTTCCCCGTCCCGGGCACCTCGGCGGACCGGCCCGGCAGCGTCTTCCTCGGCGGTTCGAACCTGGCCGTCGCCGGCCGCGCCCGCCAGCCCGGCCTCGCGGCCGACTGGGTCGCCCTGCTGACCGGCCCCGCCGCCCAGCAGCGCCTGGCCACCGCGAACGGGGTCCTGCCCAACCGGCTCGCCCTCGCCGAGGCCATCGACGACCCCGGGGTCCGGGTCCAGGCACGGGCCGCCGCGAACGGCCACACCACCCCCGTCGACCCGCGCTGGCCCACCGTCGAGGCCGCGCCCAACCCGCTCAAGACCCTGCTCACCGACGTACTGACGGGAGGCTCGCCGCGCGCGGCCGGTCGCCGCGCCGACACCGTGCTGGAAGAACGCCTGGGCGCCCCCCTGGCCCCCGCCGGCACCACCACCCCGCACGGCACCCGCCCGTAATCCGCCCCCGGCGGCCCCGTACGGCGGTGCGGGCGGGACCGGGCCTCCGGACCCGCCCGCACCCGCCACCCCGCCCGCACGACGCCCTCCGCACCTTCCTCCCTCCAAGGACCCCCATGCCCGACCAGCGCCACCGCGAACTGACCCGCCTCGCCAACTCCGTGCTCCAGCCGGGCTTCGTGGGCACCACCGCACCCGCCTGGGTGCTCCGCCGGATCGCCGACGGACTGGGCTCCGTCGTCCTGTTCGGGCGCAACATCCAAAGCCCCGAACAACTCGCCGCGCTCACCGCCCGGTTGCGCGCCGAGAACCCGGACCTCGTCATCGCCGTCGACGAGGAGGCCGGGGACGTCACCCGTCTGGAGCGGCACACCGGATCCTCCCGCCCCGGCAACCTCGCCCTGGGCACCGTCGACGACCCCGACCTCACCTTCCAGGTCGCCCACGGCCTCGGACGCGAACTGCGCGCGGCCGGCGTCTCCCTGAACTACGCGCCGAGCGCCGACGTCAACTCCAACCCGCTCAACCCCGTCATCGGCGTCCGCTCCTTCGGCGCCCACACCGAGACCGTGGCCCGCCACACCGCCGCCTGGATCCAGGGCCTGCAGTCCGCCGGAGTCGCCGCCTGCGCCAAGCACTTCCCCGGCCACGGCGACACCACCGTCGACTCCCACCACGGCCTGCCCCGCATCGACGCCGACGCCGAGACGATCGCCCGCGTCGCCCTGCCCCCGTTCCGGGCGGCCGTCGAAGCGGGCGTGCGCAGCGTCATGACCGCCCACCTGCTCATCCCGGCCTACGACGACACGCTCCCGGCCACCCTCAGCCCCCGGATCGTCGGCGGCCTGCTGCGCGGGGAACTCGGCTTCACCGGCCTGGTGATCACCGACGCCATCGAGATGGGCGCCGTGTCCGAGCTGTACGGGATCACCGGCGCGACCGTCAAGGCCGTCGCCGCCGGCGCGGACGCGGTGTGCGTCGGCGGCGAGAGCGCCGACGAGGCCACCACCGTCGCCCTCGCCGACGCCCTCGCCCGCGCCGTGCGCGACGGCGAGCTGCCGCAGGAGCGGCTGGCCGAAGCCTCCGCGCGCGTGGCCGAGTTCGCCCACTGGTCCAGCCGGCTCCCGCAGACCGGGCCGGAGCGCGGGACCGGCCCCGACACGGGCCTGGCCGCCGCCCGGCGGGCCGTCCGGGTGCACCACCGGCCGGACGCCCCGAGCGCCCTGCCGCTGGTGGGCGCACCCCACGTCGTGGAACTCGCGCCCACGACCCACCTCGCCATCGACGGCGGCACCCCCTGGGGCGTCGCCGACCCGCTGCGCGCCCTGCGCCCGGACACCACCTCCGTCCGGCTCGGGGAATCCGACCTGGCACACCGCGACGCCCTCGACCGGGCGGCGCTGGCCCCCGCCGCGGGCCGGGCCCTCGTCGTCGTCGTGCGTGACGCGGCCCGGCACGCCTGGATGGAGCGGGCCCTGGACGGCCTGGTGCGCAGCCGCCCCGACGCGGTGGTCGTCGAGATGGGCGTCCCCTCCGGGTCCGCCCCGGCGGCCGCGCACCTGAACACGCACGGAGCCACCCGGGTCAGCGGCATCGCCGCGGCCGAGGTGCTGCTCGGCGCCGTCTGAACCGTTCCCCCGAGAAGCGACCGAACCACGACACGGGACCCCGGGGGAGCGGCCGTCGGCCCACCCCGGAACCGTGCGGAGCCTGGAGCACGGCATGCCGACCCCCGACACCCTCGACACCCTCGAACACCCCGTCCCCGCCGAACGGCCCGGCCACCTGTACCGGGCCGCTTCGCAGCGCCCCTACTTCAGCGCGGACGGCGAGACCTACCTCTCGCCGGTCCGGCTGCGGGACCTGCGCAAGACCCGCCCCTTACGCGTCCTGTCCGAGCAGGACTTCGCCGCCTGGCAGACCGACGGCTACGTCATCGTCAGGAACGCCATATCCGCCGACGCCGCCCGGCGCCTCCTGGAGTTCGCCTGGGAGTTCCAGGGCCTGGACCCCGCCCGCCCCGAAGGCTGGTACGCGGAGCGGGAGTTCCGTTCCGAACTCGACCGCCACCTGCACATCTACGGATTCGTCGAGGCCTACCACCACCAGCTCCTCTGGGACAGCCGCCAGACCCGGCGCGTCTACGACGCGTTCGTCGACGTCTGGGACTGCGAGGAGCTGTGGGTGACCCTCGACCGCCTCAACCTCAACCCGCCCAACGTCGGGAACCGCGACCGCGCCCTCATCGAACCGACCGACCGGGGCTTCGACATCGACCTCCACTGGGACGTGGACAGCACGCTCGGCGTGCCGCCCCAGCGGGTCCAGGGGATCGTCGCCCTCGACGACACGCACCCGCTGACCGGGGGCTTCCAGTGCGCGCCGGAGCTGTTCCGCCGGTTCGACCAGTGGCGGGCGGCCCAGCCCGCCGATCGCGATCCGATCAGGCCCGCCGTCGACCGCGCCGAGTTCCCCGTGATCCGGCCCGAACTCGCCGCCGGCGACCTGCTGATCTTCAACGGGCACCTGGCCCACGGCGTCGCTCCCAACACCTCCGCCGACCGCGTCAGGGCCGTCCAGTACCTGTCCATGATGCCCGCGCTCGAGGAGCACACCCGGCTGCGCGCCTCCCGCGTCGACTCCTGGCGCCGGCTGGCCACCCCCGACTGGAACAAGACCCTGGTCGGCGACGCCACCCGGCATGAATCCCTGCGCTACGGCCGGGCCGCGCTGGACGACCTCGGCAGCCGGCTGCTGGGCCTGCGGTCCTGGGACGACACCTCCGGGGAGCCGCGGTGAACAGGAGGGACGACGTGCACAGGATCTGCCTGACGCTCCCCACCAACCGGGCCTGCGCCGCCACGATCGAGGCGCTGGGGCGCGAAGCCGCCCACGCCGCCCGCCACTTCGGTGTCGAAGTCCACCTGCTGGTCCTCGACTCCGCCGACCGGCCCTCGTTCGACCGGCACGCCCGGGCCGTCCACGCGGCCGGGTGCGCACCGGGCGTCGTCCCGCACCACCTGGACGAGGACGGGCAACGGGCCTTCCTGCGCGGCGCGATCGACCGGGCCGGCCTCGCCGGGCCCGACCGGGTGCTCGGCCTCATGCTGCCCTCCGCGGTCTCCTACGGCGCCTGCACGAACCGCGCCTTCCTCATCGCCGCGGCACTCGGCTGCCGGTCGGTGCACCGCCGGGATTCCGACAGCCGCTACCAGGAGCTGGACGGCGAGCCCGTCTTCCCCATCGCCCAGGAACTGGCCTTCCTGGGACGGAAGACGGCCGACGTGACCGCCTCCGTCACCGAGGTGACGACGGACCCGCTCGCGGCGGGGCGCGCCGACCGGCCGGTGGCCATGGTCGGGGCCTCCTTCGTGGGCGTGCCGTCCGTCGACCTCACCGACCTCCAGCTGCGGGCCCCCGACGTGCACCGCGAGGTCGTCGGACTGTGGGCGCCCGCCGCCTGGTCCCCGCAGGAACGGGACCGGCTGGTGGAGGAGTCGTTCAAGGGCGCCGGCACCGAGCCGTTCATCCGCGACCGCACGGTGCTCGGGCCCGTCGACCCCATGAGGGTCGACATGTGCAACATCGCCTTCCACCACGAGGTCCACGAGCGGGTCCCGCTGCCCCCGGCCACCGACACCATCGGCAGCGACTACTTCCTCTTCCACCTGCTGTACCACGCGGGCCTGCCCGGGGTGCTGCACAACCGGCACATCGTCAACTTCCACACCGACGAGCGCAAGACCGGCGCGGGCTTCACGGCCTACCAGACCCGGTACGCCAAGTTCCTGCTGTCCATGCTCCACTTCCGCTTCCTCCACGCACGCATGGCGCAGGAGGGCGCCTCGCTCCTGGACGACGACGGGCGGCTCCGCACGGAGGCGGTGTCCGCGCTCGTCCGGGAGAGCACCGCCCTCGACGACACGGAGAACGTGCACCGCCTGGACACCCTCACCCGCTCCTACCGCACCCTGGGCGGCGCCTACGCGCAGACGGCCGGGCACCTGCGCCGCCGGGCTCCGCGGCTCCTGGCGGAGGCCCGCGCCGACATGGAGGACTTCGCCCGCCTCGTCGACGCCTGGCCGGCCCTGGTCGACGCCGCCCGCACCACACCGCTCCCCGGGAAGGCGCAGCCATGACGACGGACCCGCACACACGCCCCGGCCCCGGCCCCGGAATCCGGATACGGGGCATCTCCACCGCCGACTGGGACGCCGTCGCGGCACTGGAGGCCGCGGTGTACGGCCCCCGGGGACTCTCCGAGGGGCGGGCCGCCCTGGAATCGAGGGGCAGGGCCTCGCCGTCCACCTGCTTCACCCTCCACCACGAACGCGGCCTGGCCGGCTACCTCCTCGCCTTCCCCTACCCCCCGGACCGCTGCCCGGACCTCCTGCGGCCCGAACGCACCGCCCACCGCTCGCACAACCTGCACCTGCACGACATCGTCGTCGCCGAGGAGCTCCGCGGCAGGGGACACGGCCGCACCCTCCTGCACCACCTCTCGGGCGCCGCCCGCGCCGCCGGACACCGCCGCGTCTCCCTGGTCGCCGTCTCCGGCATGGACGCCTTCTGGGCCGCCCTCGGCTACCGCCCCCGGGACGGGGTCACCCCACCACCGCACTACGGCGCCGGCGCCGTCTACATGTCCAAGACCATCCGGGAAGGCCGACCCCACGGTGCGCAGAACCAGAGAGCCCCGCATGACAGCCACGTCTGACCCGATCCCCTTCCACCGCGCCCAGCTCGGCATCGCGGCGGTGTTCGCCCTCCTCGGCTTCCAGTACGCCACCTGGGCCTCCAGGCTGCCCGCCCTCGCCGCGCGCCTGGACCTCTCCGAGGCGCGCCTGGGCCTGCTGCTGATGGCCTGCGGTGCGAGCGCGGCGGCCTCCTTCCCGCTCGTGACCGCCCTGATGGCACGGCTCGGCTCCCGGCGCCTCGTGCTCCTGTCGGCCACCGCCCTGGCGCTGCTCCTGCCCGCCCTGGCGCTGGCCCCGAACTACCCGGCCGCCGTGCTGGTCCTGTGCGGTGACGGCGTCGCGGTGGGCTGCCTGAACGTCGCCATGAACGCGCAGGGCGCCGCCCTGGAGGTGGCCCACGGCCGCACCGCCATGGCACGGCTGCACGCCGCGTTCAGCGGCGGCGGCCTCGGCGCGGCGCTCCTGGCCTCCGCCGTCACCGCCCTCACCTCCGACCTGTCGGTCCACTTCGCACTGGCCTGCCGGCTCCTGCTCCTGTCGCTGGCCTGGGC
>NZ_JBHVUQ010000290.1:0-7132 GCF_042884105.1 Streptomyces sp. NPDC058157 | reverse complement strand
TACTTCACCGATCACCCTGCTATCGCGATCGCGGGACTGCGGGGGTGTCAGCCGCCCAACTTGCTGAAGGCCCAGCAAAGCACTTCCCGGTCAGGGTGGTCACGGCCTGTCCGTTCGAGAGCGGGCTGTTAGCCGGGCCCAGTTACGGAAGTTGCCATGCGCCGCGTGACGGTCGGCGAAGGCGATGTCCGCGGGATCGGTCCGTGCCCAACGCTCAGACACTCCTGCGCTGGAGCTGCTCAAGCGGAGCCTTCACCGGCGGCGCAAGACCATAGAGATCAGCGAGGCGCCTTCCGGCGGCTGCGGAAAAGGGCGTAGCCGACCGCTCCCACTGCGGCCAGAGCGGCGGCGCCGAACAGCCAGGGAGCCGTCTTCCTGCCCGCGCCGACCCGGGACGTCGCTGCGGGGTCCTGGCAGCCCGGGGCGGCTGCGGTCACCCGGTAGCGGGCCCAGATCTTCGCCGGCTTGCCTTCCTCGTTCCAGTACACGACGTAGAGGCCGGGCTGCGCATCGCACCGGATCCGGACCGTTGCGGTCACCTTCTTGTCTCCGCGCATCACCACCGGCTGCATGAACCCCGGCGACGACAGCTCGACCATTCCGTCGCTCCCCATCTCCAGGCCGTCCTCGGCCTTCAGTTGCCCTCCGGCCTGGACAGTGCGCACGTCCCACGGCGATGCCGGCCACTGCGTGCCCGCGGGGTACCTCTCTTCCTGGGATTCAGGCTGCCGCTGAGCCACCTGCCGCTCGCACTCCGCCCGCTCCGCTGCATCGGCGGGCGCCACTCGTACGCTGCCCCACAGACGGTCGACCTTGGAAGCATTCCCATCGCCGGGTGGTGAGCCGAACCGCACCTCGTAGGATCCCGGTCCTGCGGCGCAGGAGACCGTTGCCACCGCCACGAGGAGGTTGTCGTTCATGCGCAACGTACCGTCGGTGGCGAAGGCCGGAGAAGTAACCCGTACGCCGCTGAACGCATCCCCGGAGACCAGGGCCTCGGTCGTGACGCTGACTCGTTCGCCGAGCCGAACGACCAACTCCGCGCCGCCGGCCAGAGGCCGCGGCGGTTCTGCGGGAGTACCTGCCAACGCGCCTACCGCCCCTGCTGAGAGGAGCAGTGTCAGCGCTGCGGCGACACTTATCCACACCGATTCAATGCCCATTTGAACCCATTTCTCTTCCATTGACGATGATCAGGTCGCTGCACAGCCTGCGTCTTCGTCGAACTGACGCACCATGACGACTCCTGTCGCTGCGTCAGCATCCATCCCGCTCAAGCAGTCCTTTGACCAGATGGCTAGTTCCCGTCGCGCTCGGCGTCGGCGCCGTCTTACTCGCCGGCCCCACCGACATAGCCGCAAGCGCTCCAAGCCCATCCGCTTCCGCGCCGGCCTCCGTATCGCCCTCTCCCGCCCCTTCCGCACCCAGAGCAGCAACGACACCCCCACCGCGCCCCCCTCCCCTGCCCCCGGCTCCTGCGGTCACACCACCGCCGCCGGCCGCCTCCCCCACAGGCTCGTCCACTTCCCCCTCGACGTCCGCAGCCCTCTCCACGGAGACCGAGTACTGGACCGCCGAGCGGATGGCGGAGGCAAAGCCCGTCGACGCCGGACGGGGTGCAGAGTCTCCTGCTGCTTTTGCCGGAGCGCAAACCATGGCCGCCGCACCTCCGGGCATCCCCACCGGGGTCCGCTTCGACGGCCTTCCGATGGTCGGAACGTTCTTCTTCGCGGGCAAACCGGTCGGCGGCAATTCGACGTACTGCACCGGCAGTGTGGTGCGCAGCCAGGGCAGAATCGCTACCTGTCCGACCTGGACTTCGCCTTCGTCACCCTCACCCCGAACGACAGGGGATCGGCCGAGAACCTCATGGGCGCCCTCACCTTCATGCCCACGCCGACGTACGACAACAGCGTGCGGGTGACCGGCTACCTGTCTAGGCTGAGAGCCCCACCCTCGGGGGCTCAGGAACCCACGCGCGAAGACCTGCACGCCGGCCAGTGCACCGAAACCCACCAGACCGGGCACCAGCCGCCCACCCGGCTCGAAGAACCCGAGACCCGCCACCCGCTACAACGCCGGACAGGTCGTCGCCACAGGCGAGTCATACGCACATCACAAGGTCGGCACTTGACCAATCGGTGTGAACGGGTACGCCCATGGCAGCCAGCCGTCCTCGCGATCGGCGCGCCTCATGGCATCAGCTTGGTCACCTCGTGACAGCCATGATCACCACTACTGCACGGCGCAAGCAGGGACAGCCCGTCAGCCTCGGCTGACACACACTCGGTGCCGCCTGCCCACCCATTCACAGACCGCCTGTGCTTCGCTCCGGAGGGGCTCCCTTCGGGAGCAGGCCCAAGGCCCGCACGCGGGCCCCGGCTGGCAATCGGTGAACGGCTGCCCAGGCGCGCAAGTCACCTGATTAGCTTTCAGATCCGGTCTTGGAAGCAATCGTTCAGGAATCGTCAGAGTGGCTGATCTCTACCGTGGATCCGGCCAGGAACCATCGGTGCCGTACGGGCGTCTCTGTCGCCGCAAGTGGAGAGGACCGTCCAGCACCAACGACCTGGGGGGCACCCGCGATGGCCCGAAAGACCCGAGGAATCTGGAAAACCTGGAGAGCGGTGGCCACCGCTTTCGTCACCCTGATCTGCCTGACCGCCGCCGGGGCGTCACCCGCCACCGCCGACCCGGGCGGACCGTTCGCGCCCAACCTGGACCAGCACTGCGCCATGCAGAACAGTGGCAGCGGTCCCATGACGACCGTGATACCCGTCGACCGGATCACCCTCAACCTCGAGACTGTCGGATACCCCCCGACCGACTCCACCATCACCGCCTCCTACACCATCAGCGGCAGCACCAGGACCGGGACCGCCAACGGCACATTCGACACCGCCAGGAAGAACGCCACGTTCAACTTCTCGGTGCCCAACCCGCCGCCGGGCTCGACTCTGACCGTCACCTACCAGGTGTGGGTGCACGGCGTCTACTACAGCAACTTCGTGAGCGCTCCGCTGGCGCCCTGCACCTGGGACAACCCCACCTACGTCGACGCCTCGACGTGGAACAACTACGTGACCGTGACCGGCGTCTCCCAGCGCTGCGAGACCGTCGACATCGGCTTCGGCGGCAGGCACGGCTACATCCGCGAGGACATCGTGACGGTGAACGTCGCTCACGGTCCGTCCTACGGGCCCTCGCCGTACGCCGGCCGGTCGGTCTGGGCCGACTACTGGATCGTCGGTCAGAAGACGTACACCTCGGGAGCGTCCGGCGTCTTCGACACTGACGGCAAGACCACGCTGTCGTTCGTGATTCTCAATCCGACCACCGGTGCCGAACTCGACGTGCTGGCCAGCGGCCAAGCAGGGTCGCGAACCTTCCCCGGCCACTCCTGGGCCACCATCGCCTGCTGACCCCGCACAGACACATCCGACGGCCGCGCCCGTCAAGAGCTGTTCCGGTCCCCTGGTGCGCCGGCTACCAGCACCGATTGCGGTCGCTCTACTGTCGCCAATCAGTGAAACTGCGCAGTACTCGACGAACCTGCGCAACCATGCCCGGGGATGGAGACTCCACAGGTCAAACGCTCGCGCGCCCCAAGCTCTGCGTAGCTCCAGTCAGCCAAGAAGCCTGCACCCCGTTCCAACGAACTAGACAACCCCCGGGTCAGGAACATGGCGACTGCTCGGTTTCGCTGAACAGCGACAGCCATGCTGTCGACAGCCGGGGTCCCCACCGAGGTCTACGTGCGCGAGCAGGCGGGCTGAGCGGGCCCGGCGGCACCCTGCCGAGGCGGGCGGGTGAGCCCCAGGAGCACCGCCGGGATCAGGACCGCCACCGTCAAGGCAGCCAGGAGCGGTGCGCGCCCTCCCGGAGCCAGGTGGTGCATCAGCCTGATGTGGATCACGAGGTGAGGTACGGCGAAGACCAGGTACACCACGAGGCCGGTGCGGATCACCGTCCGTTCCATCGTGAGAGCTCCGGCTCCGAGGGCCACGGAGGTGGCCAGGCTCATCGCGCCGTAGTCCGTCATCAGGTGGACGTTGTACGGCATTCCCATGCCGACCCAGGGAACGGCGAAGAACGAGTGTGGGAACAGCAGCGCCCAGCAGCCGACGCCGAACTGAGCCGCAGCCAGAAAGGCCTGCCCGGCGCGGAGCCATCCGCGGGTCCGCGTGCCGCCTCTTGCCGTCAGGTCCGTCCTCGGGTCCTTCACGAGTGCCACCTCCACGAGGGGCGCGGTCCCGGGTGCCGGGGCCGCGCGTCCGTCAGTACACCCACTCAGACCAGGCGGTCCTGCGAAATGTGACACCGTGCGCAGCAGTCACAGAGACAAGCCGGCCCTGGCGGCCTCGCCGGGGGCGGATCTCCTAGAACGCCTCGCGATGCGTCATGAGGGACCAGCGACGCCCAGTTCGCCGGACTCGGAGTGCAGTGGGCGCGGGAGGGGGCTGAAGGCATCGCCTGCGCCCACAGCGGGAGTCGTGGTCGATGAAGAAGCGGAACCGGTGTCCGTGTAGGGATCACCAGCGCCAAATCCCTGCGCGGGAAGCTCAGCCATGAGCAGAGCGACGGCAGTGTGGAAGCTCGGCATCGACTGGGCGGGGTATCCAGTCGCGCGCCGGCGGAAATTGCGGAGGAAAGGCACCTCGAGTCGGGCCGAGAGTGCCTTTCCCGCGGCTCTGGCGGGACCTTCGCGCTGGTCCGGTCCAGGCAGCGGTCCTTCGGGAGGATGGTCTCGGCGGAGCCGTCTGAATGGCCGCCTGGGACTGCGCCGTATAGGGTCTGACCTGCGTTTTTTAGTCCAGATCCCTAGGATTGAGCTGTACCGGCGACGGAGCGGAAGCACGCTCACAGACATGCTCAGGACGGCCTGAGGAGGACGCTGCATGACCGAGTACACCGCCCGCCACATCCAGGTATTCGAAGGTCACGAGGCGATACGCAGGCGCCCCGGCATGTACATCGGATCGACCGGCGAACGCGGACTGCACCAGATGGTGTACGAGGTCGTCTCGTGCGCCGTCGACGAGCACCTGGCCGGCCACGCAGACGTCATCGACGTCACGATCACCGCAGACGGCGGCGTGCGCGTCGCGGACAACGGGCGTGGTCTGCCTGTCGCGGTGGAGGAGCCGGGTGGCAAGCCGGGCGTCGAACGCGTGCTGACGGAGCTTTCCTTCGGCTCCAAGCGTCACACCGGCTACTGGGTTTCGGGCGGCCTCAGTGGCCTGGGGCTGTGCGTGGTCAACGCGCTGTCGGACCGTCTCATGGTCGAGGTCCGTCGAGACGGCCACCGCTGGACCCAGGAGTACGAGAGGGGCGCCGCGGTCACTCCCTTGACGAGGAGGGAGGAGTCGGGTGAATGCGGCACCTCGATCACGTTTCTGCCTGACGCCGGCATTTTCGAGACCACCTGGTTCTCGTTCGCCGCGCTGTCGGAGCGCTTGCGGGAGCTGGCCTTCCTCAACGGGGGCCTGGCGATCTCGCTCACCGACGAGCGGCCGGAGCGGGCGGTCCGCTACCACCACGCTGATGGCCTTCGGGCCCTCGTCGCCCGGCTCAACCCCTACCCCGCGAGCCTCGTGCACTCCCCCGCCATCGGTTTCGGCTCGGAGAACGAGGACAAGACGATCCTCGTGGAGGTCGCCATGCAGTGGAACACCTGGTCTCCAGGAGAGGTGCGCTCCTATGCGAACAACGCCCGCACTCGCGAGGGCGGCGCCCACGAAGAAGGCTTCCGTACCGCACTCATGGAAGTCGTCAACGACTGGGCGCGCAGGCGGGGGCAACTGGGCGCGGACGACGCGGACATCACAGCCGGGGACGTCCACAAGGGCCTGACTGCGGTCGTCTCCGTAAATCTCGCCCGTCCTCGGTTCGAGGGCGCCACCAGGGGCAGGCTCGGCAACCCCGAAGCCGACACCTACGTTCAGGAGGTCGTCCGCGAGCACCTCACCGAGTGGCTGGAGCGCAATCCGAACGAAGCCGGGTCCGTCATCCGCCACATGCTCGACGCCTCTGGGGAAAGCGGAAGGTGGTGACGACGGAGCGGCACCCGGCGGCGTCGGCCGGGTAGCGCGCTCTGCCGCCGGCAACTCCGGCGCCGGCCCGATGCCGCGCCCGCCTTGGGTGCGAAGCACCGCTTCCGTGTCGGTGGCGGGCGCACCTCCCGGTCACGCTACCCGGCGCGGATGCATCTGGTTGACCGCCCGTCGCTGCCAGCTTGCACTGACACCAAAGCAGCAGGTGTTGGGGGATCCGGTGCCTTGCGCTTCCGCACCCGGTCGCGGCTACGGGCGCCGGGTACGCGGATCGATGGACGTGGTCATGTCACGATGTGCAGTGTTGGCAGGACGGCCGGACGCGGAGCAGCTCGGTGCGCAGTGCGGGTGTGCCGTCGACCGGTGCCGGGTTCTCCGTGGTCGGCTCGATGCCTGCGGCGGCTACTTTGTCCAGTGTCGTCAGGCCGTCGGGGCCGACCGTGCCGAACACCGTGTAGTTCGGTCGCAGGGCGGAGTCGCCGTAGACGACGAAGAACTGGGAGCCGTTCGTGTTGGGGCCGGCGTTGGCCATGGCCAGCAGGCCGCGTCCGTACAGGCGGCGCGTGCCGGTCGGGTCGGTGGGTGCGGGTGGCAGGTCCACCGGCAGCTCGTCCTTGTACTTGTACCCGGGGCCGCCCTCGCCGGTGCCGGTCGGGTCGCCGCACTGCAGGACCTTCAGCGTCGGATACGCCGTCAGACGGTGGCACACCGTGCGGTCGTAGAACCCGTGCCGTGCCAGGTGCAGGAAACTCTGGACCGTGCACGGCGCCTTGGCCCGGTCCAGGCGCAGCGGGAGCGGGCCCTGGCTGGTCGGAACCGTCATGTCGACCGTGCCGCGGTTGGGGGTGCGCCGCGGGTCCGGCGGCAGGGGAACCGAGCGCGCCGGCGGTTCGTCCGGGGTCTGTGTGTACTGGCAGGGGCCGTGCGTGGTGCGCGGCGGAGCGCCGTCCGAAGCGGTGGCGACACTCGCCGCGGACACGACTAAGACGTCATCTCATTTGGCGAGTCTGCGGTAGCAGATGAGGGTGCAGGCGATGCTCGTGAAGGCAAGGAAGTGTTCGGCCTTGCGTTCGTAGCGG
>NZ_JBHVUQ010000289.1:3696-7301 GCF_042884105.1 Streptomyces sp. NPDC058157 | reverse complement strand
CCTTGCCGAGCAGGGCGGCGTTCATCGACCCGGAGGTGTCGAGCACCACGCCGAAGGTGCAGCGGGCGGTCTCCTCGGGCGGGAAGTACCGGCCCGCGCGCGGGATGTCGGGGGTCGAGGCCTGGCGGCGCGCCGGGCGGGCGTAGGACCGTACGGCCTCGGGCCTCGGCACGTATTCGTCGAACCAGCGGGCGAGCCGGGCGTCCCAGGGCACCGGCGGGTGGGCCAGGGCCCGGATCTCCTGGACGAGCCCGGCGGGCAGCAGGCCGCGCCCCTCGCGGACGTGCAGGTCGAAGCCCTGGACGAGGCCGCGCCGGTAGAACTCGTCGAGGTCCGCGTACGGGCGCCCCGCGCCGTGCGCGAGGGGCTCGCCCAGGATGTCCCCGGCGCCCTTGCCGCGCAGGGTGGCGAGCCGCCGCATCCGGCGCAGGTCGCCGGCGATCCGGTCGTACACCTCCTCGACGGAGAGCCCGCGCAGCGCCGGGTCGTGCAGCAGCCCCTCGGGCATGCTGCCGATGCGCATCTCCACCAGCCAGTCGTTGACGACGTAGTCGGCGGCGACGTTGTGAAGGTACGGGTCGCGGCCGCCGCGGCGCTCACCGTGGCGCAGGGCGGCGTGCAGCATCTCGTGGGCCAGGATGAACCGCCATTCCTCGTCCTCGAAGGTGCGCAGCGGGTTGACGTAGATCTCTCCGGCGGGTGCGCTGACGGCCGCGACCGCGATGTCCTGGGCGCGGGCCAGTTCGGCGTCGGCGACGACGGTCAGGCCGGCGGCGAGCCCGCCGAGCAGCGGGTACGAGGACACGAACCAGTTCAGGGCCCGGTCCCAGGGGCGCTGGGCGACGCGTTGCCCGGTGGTCCGGTCGCGGCGGCCGCCGGCCACGTCCATGGCGGCGGAGACGCTGCGGCGAAGGCGGTCTGCCAGTCGGGGACGGCGGTGCCGCCCCAGGCCCGCCAGGTGGTCAGGACCTGGTCGGGGCCGTGCCCGGCGGTGCCGCAGTGCTCGTAGGCGGGCGGGATGCCGTCGCGGCGCCAGCGGGCGGCGAGCTCGTCCTCGTCGCCGCCGGGGTACTCGGCGGGCAGGTGGTCGGGGGTGCGGCCGACGGGGAAGGTCTGCAGGAAGCGGTTGACGACCACGCAGCGGGCGGCGAGGTCGAACGGGTCCGGCTGGGTCCGGTTCTCGTCATCGGCGGCGGGGACGTGGCCGAAGCCGAGGTGGAGCAGGGCGTGGGCGAGCGCCCACGCCCACTCGCCCGGTTCGGCCCGCCGGGTGGGGTGGGCGTGGACGACGCCGTTGGAGGTGACGGCGGCCAGGCCCCCGTCCGGGGACTCCTTGCAGCCGGCCTCGCGGCAGAACTTGCCGTGGAGGGCGCCGAGGGCGGGGTTCCGGTTGACCAGGGCGAGGCCCTCGGCGAAGGCCTGCGTGGCCGGGTCGGGCTTGGCGGCGGCCTTCGCCCGGGCCTTGCCGCTGCCGCGGCTCACCGGCGGGCCTCGACCAGCCGGGGCATGTCGCGGGCGGCCTCGATCAGGAACCAGCCGGGCAGCACGGGCAGTCCGTCGGCGTCGTCGGCGATGACGGTCTGCGCGACCTCGACGGAGATCTCGGCGAGCTGGACGAGGAGCGACTTGAAGCGGTGGGTGTGCTGGCGCAGGGCCGGCGAGACGTGCTCCTTCTGTGCGGGGAGCTCCTTGAGCAGGCGGCCCCGGAAGGCTTCCGCGAGGTAGTAGAGCAGGTCGCGGTCCTGGAGCCGGGTGGGCCAGGAGACGTCGCCCTTCAGGATGGCCTCGATGCCGAAGGTGTGACGGACGATCTTGGCGTAGCCGCAGAAGGAGACGGCGTGCGCGGGGGTGAGGGTGCCGTGGGCGACGACCTTGAGGGTGTGCTCGTCCAGCTCCGGGCCGAAGGAGTGCAGGGCGTCGGAGAGCATGTGCCAGGAGCGCGGGGTGGAGAAGGGCTCCTCGGTCTTGGGCGGCTGCGACCACAGGTGGTCGGGGCGGTCGGTGAGGTAGTCGGTGACCCACGGGTGGATGCCGTGCTCGCCGGCCCACACCAGCCAGTCCTGCGCGGACGCCTGGAGGTGGACGTGGGTGAGGCGGTTGACGAGGGCGGAGGCGATGGGCCGGGCCAGGGCGTTGTCCGTGGCGCGGTTGCCGGCGCCGATGACGATGGATCCGGCGGGCAGTTCGTAGGAGCCGATCCGGCGGTCGAGGATCAGCGAGTAGAAGGCCTTCTGGACGTCCGGGCTCGCGGCGTTGAGCTCGTCGAGGAAGAGGCAGTACGGCTCGTCGCGGGCGATGGCCTCGGGCGGGCAGAAGACCGAGCGGCCGTCGCGGATCTGGGGCACGCCGATCAGGTCCTCGGGGGCGAGCTGCGTGCCGAGGAGGCTGACGCACTCCAGGCCCAGGGCGTCGGCGAACTTCCTGACCAGCGAGGACTTCCCGATGCCGGGCGCCCCCCAGAGGAAGACGGGCCGCACGGTGGCGAGGCCGAGCAGCAGCTCGGGGATCTGGGCGGGGGTGACGGTGACGGCAGCCTGCACGGGTGGGGACGTCCTCAGGGGTGGGGTGGTGTGTGGTGGGGTCAGTGTGGTCACACCGGACACCACCGGGCATCCGGTTTTCTAGGCGTGCGTGGCCACGAAGTGGCGCAGTTGCTCGCGGGGGTCGGGGCCCTCTCCGCCCCGCCAGAGCTGGTTGACGAGCTCCCCGGCGGGAATGCCGCGGAGCAGCATGTCCCGCATGGCCGCCACGGCCGTCGCCCTGGCGCCCGCCATGCGTTCACGGCTCTCCGGGCCGCCGTCGTCGGTGGCCAGGACGGTCGCCAGTGCGCGCTCCCAGGCCAGGACGTCGTCCCAGGCCCACATCTCCGTGTGCCCGGAGCCCGGGTGCTGGAGGGCTACCAGCTCCCATCTCCGGTCGTCCGTCAGGGGGTTGTCCGCCGAGACCCAACGGGTCACCAGTTCGGCCGCCCGCAGGGCGAGTTCGGCGTCCGCTTCGTTCGTCGCATCGGTCATGCTCCCGACCCTAACCCATTCTCGTCCAATTGACGATAATGGGATCGCGGGACCGGGCCGCCGGGGTACCGTGCCGGGATGGACCTCTTCTCACGCTCATGGACGGCCTTGCGGGCGGCGGTCGCCGGCCTCCCGGACCGGGACTTCGAGCGGCCGTCCGGGTGCGCCGGCTGGCTCGTGCGGGACCTGGTGTGCCACCTGGTCATCGACGCCCAGGACGTCCTGATCACCCTGGTCACCCCGGCCGGGACGGAACCCACCGTGGACGCGGTCGGCTACTGGAAGCTGGTCGACCCCCCGACGGGCGAGGACCCGCTCGACGCGCTGGTCCCCCGGCTGGCGGCGGCCTACGGCGAGCCGCGGTGGCTCAAGTTCCACCTCGACGACGTCGGTTCGGCCGCCGGCCGGGCGGCCTCGCTCGCCGATCCGGCGGCCCGCGTCGGCACGCAGGGCGAGGTGCTGACCGTCGCCGACTACCTGTCGGCGTACGTCCTGGAATGGACCCTGCACCACCTCGACCTGATCGCGCACCTGCCGTCCGCCCCGCCCCCGCCCGCCGAGACCCTCGCGGCGGCCCGCACCGCCCTGGAG
>NZ_JBHVUQ010000289.1:0-3686 GCF_042884105.1 Streptomyces sp. NPDC058157 | reverse complement strand
TCGCCGGCTCCCCGTTCCCCGCCTCGTTCCCCGACCGGGACGCCCTGCTCGTCGGCACCGGCCGCCGCACCCCGACCGCCGCCGAGCGGGCGGCGCTCGGCGCCCTCGCCGCCAGGCTCCCGCTGGTGCTCGGCTGAGACGGCACCAGACCGACCGCGCGATCCCCGCCTCGCGCAGCGTGGTCCCGACCCGCGTCAGGAAGTCGTTCCGATCGGTCGTGCCCCCGGCACGGCCCGGCCCGGCGCCCGCGGCCCGCGCGGGGGGCCCGGAAATCGCCGTGCGGTGCGGTCGCCGCGCGTGGTATTCCTCCGTGTCATGGGCGATCTGGCGACCGAGCGGCTCGTGCTGCATCCGATGACCGTCGGCGAGGCCGAGGCCGTCGTGGCGGGCGCGCCGGGCGACGGTGCCCGCTGGGCGCCCGGATACCCCGACGACGGGGACGTCCTCGCCGCCGGGCGTTTCCTGGACACCTGTGCGGCCACCGGTGATCCCCACCCGTTCGGCAACTACGAGATCCGCCTCCGGGAGGACGGCCGGGCGGTCGGCGGCGTGGGATTCCACGGGCCGCCGGACGAGACCGGCGGCGTCACCGTCGGCTACGGCCTCGTCTCCTCGGCCCGCGGCCGCGGATACGCCTCCGAAGCCCTCCGCGAACTGCTGCGGCTCGCGCGTGCCCGGGGCGCCGCCCGTGTGCGGGGCGACGCCGACCTCGACAACCTCGCCTCGCACCACGTGATGACGGCGGCGGGCATGCGGCCGGTCGGCCACGACACACGCGTCAGGTACTTCGAGATCGCCTGGGAGTGAACGGACCGCCGGTGGGACGGGCCCGTCACATCGGAGCCATCGGAGCCGTCGAACCCCTCAGGCCCGGCAGCATCCAGTCCTGGAACGGTGCGAGCACGGCCAGCACCAGGAACGCGATCCCGACCACCCGGGAGAGCCACCGCCCCCGGTACCAGAGCTTCTCCAGGAAGATCAGGACCGAGACCCCCGCCATCGCCGCGAGGTTCATGACACCCAGCGGGACCAGCACGACCATCAGCGCCCAGCAGCAGCCGACGCAGTACGCACCGTGGTGCAGCCCCACCCGCAGATCGCGCAGCCACGGCCGGTACGAGGCGTACCGCAGCAGCTGGGCCATGGGGCTGCGGCAGTGCCGCAGGCAGATGTCCTTGAGCGGGCCCAGCTGGTACAGCCCGGCCAGGGCGAAGGCGGTCGCCCCGATCCACCTCCCGGCGTCCGGGTCCCGGTCGACCAGGCCGCCGGTGAGCGCCAGGGCGCCGTACGCGAGCAGCCCGAACGCCGTCCACGCGATCAGGTAGCCGGCGAGGAAGGCGGTGGTGCGCAGCGCCCGCACCGCACCGCCGGCCTGGCGGGCGATGCCCCGGGCCCAGGTCACCGCGACGGGGGCGACGGAGGGCAGCATCATCGCCGCCATCATGGCCGCCCACAGCAGAAGGAACAGCGGCAGCGCCATTCCCATCGTGCCGGGTCCCACCCCCATGCCCCGTGCCTGGTCCACGGTGAGCGCCCAGGCCAGAGCGGCGATCACGACGATCAGTGCCCAGGCCACGACGAGCTCACGGACCGGCAGCAGCACCCCCGCCCGCAACGGATGGTCCCCGGTCTGCGGCCGTTGCACCGTACGCATGACGTACTCCCATCGGACCCCTCCAGCACAGCACGGATCCCGAGGACGGCAACCCCTCCGGCCACTGGTGCGCCCGGGCGGCCCGGGCGCACGATGGAGGTGGGGACGTGGCTGTGGGAGGAGTGAGAGCGATGGCTCAGGCGGCAGAGGCCGTGCCGGCCTGGCGCCTGGCGGGCGACTGGTTCGACGTGTGCAAGTGCGACATCCCGTGCCCGTGCTCGTTCGCCCAGCCGCCGACCACCGGCGACTGCGAAGGCATCCTGGTGTGGCACATCCGCGAGGGCACCTACGGCGACGTCCGGCTGGACGGGCTGAACATGGTGATGCTCGGCTCGTTCACCGGCAACATCTGGGCGGAGCACTCGGATTCGTACGCGGCGTTCGTCTTCGACGAGCGGGCCGACCAGGGGCAGCGGCAAGCCCTCCAGATGATCTTCAGCGGGCAGGCGGGCAGCTGGCCGGAGCAGTTGGTGACCATGGGCGCGTTCGAGGTCCGGGGCATGGACTTCGCGCCCGTCGAGGTGGAGATCGCCGACGACCTGTCCACCTGGCGGGCCGGTGTGCCCGGGATGTTCGAGGCCCGTGCCGAGGCGCTCACCGGACCGACCACCCCGGACGGTGTCCGCGTGCAGTCGACCAACCTGCCGGGCTGCGAGACCGGCCCCGGTCAGCTGGCCACCTGGGGCCGCGCCGTCACCGACCGGGCCGACGCCTTCGGTTTCACGTGGAACCGTACCGGCAAGTCCAGCAAGACCATCACCTTCGACTGGTCCGGTCCCACCTGAACCCCCTCAGCGGGACCCGGCGGCCGGTCTGCGCCGCGCGGCGCGGCGGGCTCTGGCCCGCGCCCTGCGCGCGTCCCTGCCCCCGTGCCACAGCCGCACGGCGAGGACGGCCGCCGACGCGGCGAACAGGCAGGCGGTGATCAGCAGCCACCGCCCCAGGAACACGTCCGACGGCAGGCCGGTACTGAGCGTGAAGTGGTCGACCCGCCCCAGGACCAGCGGCCAGTACACGAGGAGCAGGACGCCGGAGACGAAGGCGGGCACCCGGACGTGGTTGACGCCGGGGCGCGGCGCCCGCACCCCGTCCGCCGCGCCGTGCCCCAGGAGCCGCTGGGCGGCCAGGTCCGCGAGCGCGTACAGCGGGAGCAGCACGAGGTCGTGCAGGAGCGCGGCCCCGACGAACCACACGGCCACCCCGAGGGTGTCGCCCTCCAGCAGCCGCACACCCGCGTAGCAGGCCAGGGCGAACGAGGCCAGCAGGACGAGCAGATGCAGCGGGGAGGAGCCGTAGCGGCGGCGGAAGCCGGCCGGGGCGGTGGCGGCGGCGGGCTGCTTCATGAGGGCTCTCCGAAGGTGAGGCGGGTGACCCACTTGGTGTTGTGGACGCCGGGTGCCCCGGGGATGATCACCCGGGCCGGGTAGCCGTGGTCGGGGGACAGGGCCGCCCCGTTGACGCGCACGGCCAGCAGCGAGCGGGCGTCGCGGACCTGATGGCCGCTCAGGACGACGGAAGCGAACGAACCGCCCCGCTGGACGGACTCGACCAGGACCTGCGGGGTGTCCGTGCCCAGGCCGACGAGAGCGGCCAGGTCGGTGAGGCGGACGCCGCTCCAGAGCTGGTCGGCGGTCGACCAGCCCTCCACGCAGGCGATGGGCAGCAGGGCCTCGTTCTGCGGGAGCCCGAGCAGCCGGGCATGGGTGAGGTCGACCTGCCGGCCCCCGCCGCGCACGGTCAGCCGCCAGGCCGGGCCGGTGTCGCTGGGGCGGATGCCGACGGAGGCGGCCGTCTTGTTGATCTGGAAGCCGTTGGGGCCGGAGCCCGGTTCCTGGCCGTGCGGTGCCAGCAGGGCCGTCCGGCGGAACCAGCCGCCCACGCTCTGACCGGCGGTCACGACGAGCAGCGCGAGGGAGCCCAGCCCGACCAGACCCAGCGCGCCCCGCCGCGAGATCGTGGGCGCGGCCGGGGCGGGGGAGACCAGGCCGGCCGCCTCCTCGCTGTCCGGGGCCGGCTGCCGGGGCCCGGCGCG
>NZ_JBHVUQ010000288.1:0-7301 GCF_042884105.1 Streptomyces sp. NPDC058157 | reverse complement strand
GGCCCGCCGCTGGACCAGGGCCAGGCCCGCCACCGCCGCGCCGAGCGCCAGCCAGCCGGCCGGGCCCGCGGCCATGACGGCGCCGGTCAGCAGCAGCGGCCCGACGGCCTTCTGGGCGGACGGGGAGATCCCGGCCACCCCCAGGTAGGAGGCCCGTGCCTCCTGCGGCGCCAGCGAGACGGCCAGCTCCCAGGAGCACACCGAGCGCACCAGCTCGGCGGCGGTGACCAGGACGGCCGCCCCGAGCAGGGTGGCGGAGGCGGCCCAGGGGCCGTGGGCCGGGGTGAGCGCGAGGAGCGCGCAGGCGGCGAGCAGGAAGAGGCCGTACCAGCCGACGGCGCCGGCCGCCTGGCGGGCGGTGCCCACCTTCGCGGACACGGCGAGCTGGAGGACCACGACGAGCACGGTGTTGAGGGCGAGGAAGGCCGGGACGACGGCGTGCGGGGCGTCGGTGTGGTGGACGAGCCACAGCGGCAGGCCGACGTTGAGGAGCGAGTCGTCCAGGTTGAGCGGCATGTCCAGGAGGACGAAGCGGAGGTAGCCCCGGTCCCGCCAGGGGCTCCTGCGGGCGGGGGCGGGGGCGGGCCGGGCCCCGCCCTCCTTCGCCGGGCCGGCCTCCTCCGCCGGGCCGGCCGCGGCGATCAGGCGGCCGTGGCCGTGCGGTTCCCGGGTGCGCCAGACCAGGGCCGAGGCCACCAGGAAGGACAGGGCGTTGCCGAGGATGAGGACCTCGTACGCGCCCCGGGTGCCCACGGCGAGGCCGATGGCGGCGATGCCCGCGCCGACGGCGTACCCCGCGTTGGCGGCGCTGCGCGACAGGGCCTGGTAGGTGGCCCGGCGGTCGCCCGCCACCCGGGTGGCGAACAGCATCTCGAGGGTCTTGGCCGCGCGGTCGCCGAGTTGGGTGAGGGCGACGATGAGCAGGAGCAGCTCGAAGCGGGTGACGACGAGCATCGCGCAGAGGGCGGCGAGCCGCAGCAGGTGGCAGGCGATCAGGAGGGGGCGTACGGGGTACCGGTCGGCCAGGTGGCCGGCGAGCGGGGAGCCCGCGATGCCCGCGACGGCGCCGATGCCGAGCATGAGGCCGAGGCGGCCGGCGTCGAGGCCGACGACGAAGGTGAAGAAGAGGACCGAGGAGGCGGCCCATACACCCGTTCCGGTGCGGTCGAGGAGCTGGCCGAGGAGCATGATCCGGGCGTCGCGCCCACCGGGCGGCCGCCGCAGCTGGGCGATCAGCCCGCGCGACTCCCCGGCGCCTCCCGCGCCGCGGGCCGGGGCGGAGACCGCACCACCGTCCCCCGGCACGGCCGAACCCGCGGGAGCGCAGCCCCCGTGGGCCACCTGCCCCCCGGCCGCTCCCCCTGCGGCGCCCAAACCCGGCCGCGCGGCGGTACCGGTGCCCGAGCCGGCGCCCGTGCTGGCGCCCGAGCCGGTACCGGTGCCCGAGCCCGAGCCGGTGCCTGAGCTGGCGCCCGAGCCCGTGCCCGTGCCCGTACCCGAGCCGGTGCCGGTGCCGGTGCCGGTACCCGCGCCGGTGCCGGTGCCCGCTCCGATGCCCGCGCCCGTGCCCAAGCCGACGCCCGCACCTGCACCCGCACCCGAGCCGGTGCCCGCGCCCGTGCCGGTGCCCTCGTCCTGTCGTCCTGCCGTGCCGCGCCGCCGCATGCCGGGCCTCCGCCTTCCCCCGTCGGAAGTATCTCGATGTCGAGATACCAGGCGGTAGACTGCCGTCCCGACTATCTCGACGTCAAGATATTTCGAGCGCGGGACGACCGTCGCCCCCGCCCCGCCCGGCGTTCGGGACGGGGCGGGGCGGGGGCGGGGGGTCGGCGGTCAGCCCCGCAGGAGCGTGGCGGCCACCCCCGCCGGGACCGGGGCGAGCCCCGCCGGGCGGGTGGTGAAGGTGCCCCGGCCCTGGGTGCGGCCGCGCAGGCGGGACGCGTAGCCGAAGAGTTCGGCCAGCGGCACCGTCGCCGTCACCACCGAGGTCCCGGCCCGCCCGGCCGAGCCCGTGACCCGGCCGCGCCGGGCGGCGAGGTCCCCGAGGACCGCGCCGACGGACTCGTCCGGGACGGTCACGGTGACCTCCGCGACCGGCTCCAGCAGCTCCAGCGTGCTCACGCGCAGGGCTTCCCGCAGCGCGAACCGGCCGGCCGCGCGGAAGGCGAGCTCCGAGGAGTCCTTGGAGTGGGTCGCCCCGTCGGTGAGGACGACCCGCAGCCCCGTCACCGGGTGCCCGCCGAGGGGGCCCTCGGCGAGGGCGTCCCGGCAGCCGGCCTCCACGGCCCGCGCGTACTCCGCCGGGACCCGGCCCCCGACGACCGCCGAACGGAACGCGAAGCCCGGCTCGCCCAGCGGCTCGACGTCGATCACCACGTGGGCGAACTGGCCTGCCCCGCCGTCCTGTTTGACGTGCCGGTGGACCAGCCCGCGCACCCCGGCCACCACGGTCTCCCGGTAGGAGACCCGGGGACGGCCCACGACGACCTCCACGCCCTGGTCCCGGCGGATCTTCTCCACCGCGACCTCCAGATGGAGCTCGCCCAGCCCCGACAGCACGGTCTGCCCGGTCTCCGCGTCCGTCCGGACCACCAGCGAGGGGTCCTCCTCGGCGATCCGGGCCAGTGCGGTGGAGAGCCGGCCGGTGTCGGTGCTGCGGCCCGCCTCGACCGCCACCGACACCACCGGGTCGGCCACGGACGGCGGTTCGAGGAGCAGCGGGGCACCCGGCGCGCACAGGGTGCTGCCGGCCCGGGCAGCCTTGGGCCCGATCACGGCCACGATGTCACCGGCCACCGCCTCCTCCCGTTCCTCGTGCCGGTCGGCCTGCACCCGCAGGATCCGCCCGATCCGTTCCGTCCTGCCCGTACCGGGGTCCAGCACGGTGTCGCCCTTGCGCAGGGTGCCCGCGTAGAGCCGCACGTACGTCAGCCGTCCGGTCGGCGTCGCCGTCACCTTGAAGGCGAGCGCCGCCAGCGGCTCGGCCGGGTCGGCGCGGCGGCCCTGCACGGCCGGCAGGTCGGCCGGCGACGGCAGGTACGCCACCACGGCGTCCAGCAGCGGCTCGATCCCGCGGTTGCGGTACGCCGAACCGCACAGCACCACGACGCCTTCCCCGGCGAGCGTCAGCTCGCGCAGGGCCCGCACCAGCGTCTGCTCGGCGAGGGAGCCCGTCGCGCAGAACTCCTCCAGGGCGTCGGCGTGGAGTTCGGCCACCGTCTCCTCCAGGAGGCGGCGCCGCCGCGACGCCTCCTCCAGCAGGGCGTCCGGAACGGGCACGGTCTCGTACGAGTCGGCGCCCGCGCCCCACAGCAGGGCGCGCATCCGCAGCAGGTCGACGACGCCGGTGAAGGCGTCCTCGCGGCCCACGGGCAGCTGGACGACCAGGGGGACGACGCCGAGCCGGTCCCGGAGGGAGGCGACCGCGGTGTCGAGGTCGGCGCCCGCACGGTCCAGCTTGTTGACGAACGCGATCCGCGGGACCCCGTGCCGGTCGGCCTGCCGCCACACCGACTCGCTCTGCGGCTCGACCCCGGCGACGGCGTCGAACACCGCGACGGCCCCGTCGAGCACGCGCAGGGAGCGCTCGACCTCGTCGGCGAAGTCGACGTGGCCGGGGGTGTCGATCAGGTTGACCCGGTGTCCGGCCCAGGCGCAGCTGACGGCCGCGGCGAAGATGGTGATGCCGCGGGCGCGTTCCTGGGCGTCGAAGTCGGTGACGGTGGTTCCGTCGTGGACCTCTCCGCGCTTGTGGATGGTGCCGGTGGCGAACAGGATCCGTTCGGTGACGGTGGTCTTGCCCGCGTCCACGTGGGCGAGGATACCGAGGTTGCGGACGGCGGTGAGGGGGTCGGTGTGGGTGCGAGTGCGCATGGCCCGGGGCCTTTCGGATGCCGAAGATCTGGGGAAGGGCAGCGCGATTCCCGTGCACGACGAGCGCCGACGCGAGGTCGGAACCGCCGTACGCGCCCTGCTCCGGGGCGTGCGTACGTGCGTCACGGGCGTACGGTGACAGCCGCGCAGCTGTTACCGCGCGGCGCGAGACACCGGGATCACGTCGTACCGGGCCGGGGGAACGAGGGCGGTGGCGGTGTGCGTGCGCATGGCCCTGTTCCCCTTCTCTTCGTCCGACGGCATGAGGCGCGCGGGCCGGTTCGGCGGCGCGCACGGCGAGTGTAGGCAGTGCGGGCCGCCGGGGGCACCGGATTTTCGCGGGCTCGGACGAGGAGGCGCCCGCGCAGCCGGTCGACGGCGTCCGGGGTGCTGCCGACGGTGTCGGCGAGGTAGCCGGAGAGCGATCCGTTACGGTCCGTCAGACCGGCGAGGGCGCCGGATAACTGCTTTTGCCGGTGCGGTGGTTGACGCCCCCCAGGGTGCCTCACGTGTCCTCGGGGGCGGGATCTTCCAGGGGGGTGGCGGGGTGCGGTGAGGTGATGTACCACAGGTCCGGGTCCGACCTCCTCGCGGACCAGTCGCCGGGAAGGGGGAGGGGCCCGGGGAACTTGACGGCGGTGAACTCGGTCCGGGCGTTGAAGGCCGTGCCGTCGAAGGTGAGTCCGGCCCGGAAGGTGGAGTCCGTTACGGAGAGGGTGCCGTCGAAGACCGCGCCGCCGAAGCCGGTGTCGGTCACGAACTCGGTGCGCAGGAAGCTCACCGGCCCTGAGAACCGCGCGTCGGTGAAGACGCCCGGCCCGTGCTCGACCGTCACGTCGCGCCAGACGAGCGCGCCGGCGAAGACCGCGCGGTCGAAGGACACGCCGCCGGCGCACACGGTGCTCGCGAACGAGGCGCGCCCGTTGAAGGTGGCCCCGGAGAAGACCGCGGCGCCTTCGAACGCCCCCAGGGAGAAACTCGCCGCCCCGTGGAAGACGGTGGAGGCGAATTCGGCCGGGCCGTCGAACCGGTTGGCCCGGAACAGGGCGATCCCCTCGCACCGCGCCTGGTCGAACACCGCCGCCGCCTCGAAGCGGGTGTCGGCCACCTGCAGCGGACCCCGCCACACGGCGTGGTCGAACCGCACGGGCCGGGCGAAGGCGGAGTCCTCCAGCAGCATCGAGCCGTCGGACCGCATGTGGCGGAAGTCGGCCTCCCCCAGCACCGTCACCCGGCGCAAGCCGTAGAAGTCCCCGATCAGCGCACCGCGGAAGGAGACGTCGCCCCGCCACGTGACCTGCGTGAACTGTGCGCCCTGCCGGAACACCGCGCGGCGGAACCCGGTCCGGCCCTCGAACCTGCTGTGCGGGAACTTCGCCGTGTCCTCGAAGGCGGCCCGGTCGAAGGAGGCTTCCGTGCGGAACACCGCCCCGGAGAAGTCCGCCGGACCGTCGAACGCGGCGTCGGAGAAGTCGACCGCCCCGGTGAACACCACCCCCGCCTCCTCCCAGCCGTCCACGAAGCGGGCCCGTGCGAAGGAAGCCTCGCCGAGCGTGATCTGTCCCGTGTCCGGCTCCCGTACGGCATCGAGGACGCGACGCAGCAGGCCCCGGGTGATCGGGGTCCCCCGGAAGTCGACCGGCGAGCCCGGACCGAGGTCGCCCAGCACGGCCGCCTCCTCCCCGGGCGGCAGGTGGGCCAGGCAGGCGCCGCGATCCGGGAGCCGGACGCCCTGGCAGCCCAGCGGCTCGGTGTCCGAGGCGCCGGCGCGGCACCGCGGCCAGGTGACCTCCGTGCCGCGCGCGGACCCGTCGGCCTCCTTGAGCAGTTCCGCCAGTTGCCGCGGGTCGCCCTCGTACACCCAGGCCCCGGCGCCGTCCCCGAGCGGGGTGAGCGAGCTCAACGCGGTCGGGCCGAGCAGGTCGCCGAGTTCCTCGTACAGCCGCTGCGACAGGGCGAGGAGGAGGCGCCCGGTCGGTCTGCGCCTGGCATCGCGCAGCCGCGCCGCGATCAGGGCGTGGTCGACCAGCCGTTCCGGTTCCGCCGGCAGCCGCTCCGGCTCCCCGCTCCCCAGCACCAGCGCGAGCGGTGGGGCGCCCTCCCCCAGCGCTCCCCGGTACTGGGCCAGCGCGTCCGGCAACGCCGCCAGCAGCCACGCCGCGTGACCCAGGGCCCCGGGCGGTTCGAGCAGCAGGCTCAGGTTCCCCGGCCCCTCCCCGCCGCTCACCACCGCCCTGGCCGGGGTCTCCGTCATCAGCCGGGCCAGGAGACCGCTCAGCTCCGAGATCGGCGCCCTTCCCCGCGGCATCGCCCCCGGGCCCACCCGTACGTCCACGGTCACCCGCGGACCGCCGCGGCCCCTCCCCCGGTACGGGGCCGCCGCCGGGTGGCCGTCCAGGGCCGCGCGGAAGGCGGGCTGGTCCAGCAGGGCGGCGGCCGTCAGGAACACCAGGCGGTCGCGGTGCACGGTGTGCACCACTCCGAGCAGCCGGCCCCGGTGGGAGACCGGGGCGCCGACCAGGTGGCTCCAGCCCTCCGGGTCCGGGGAGAGCAGGACCAGCTCCCCGTTGGCCGCCCCGCCGTCGCGGATCACGGTCGCGGTCAGCGCGGCCGGCGCTCCCTCCTCCGTCGCCCCGTCCA
Organism: Streptomyces sp. NPDC058157; assembly: GCF_042884105.1. Taxonomy (NCBI): domain Bacteria; kingdom Bacillati; phylum Actinomycetota; class Actinomycetes; order Kitasatosporales; family Streptomycetaceae; genus Streptomyces; species Streptomyces sp. NPDC058157. Next base: position 788 of record NZ_JBHVUQ010000288.1, on the reverse strand, counting down.
CGCGGACCCGCTCGCCGGCGCCGGAGCCGGCCGGTGGCGTCCCCCACGGCTGGGGGACGAACCCCGCCGGGTCGGCCAGGTCCCCTTCGCTCTCCAGCAGCAGGACGGGCGGGCTCGCGTCGTCCCACCACACCGGGCGGCAGGGGTGGTCCCGGCCGCCCGCCCTGACCCACGCGGCCGTCTCCCCCGGGCGCGGGACCTGCCCGACGGTGAGCACCAGCCGCGGCGCGAGCAGGACCCCGACCTCCCCGGGCTCCCCGAACGGGTCGAAGCCGACCCGGACCACCAGGCCGCCCGGCCCCCGGCCCGCCTCGGCGGTGGCCGCGGCCGGCTGCGGCTCCGCCGCCCGTCCCCGTTCCGCGAACGGCAGCGCCCCCGCCGGGACCAGCCGCCGGCCCTCCGTCCCCGTGGTGACCCGGGTCGCGGAGAAGTCGGGGCCCGTGCCCCGGTTGCGGGCCATGTACTCCCACACCCGGCGGCGCACCAGTTCCCGGACCGCCGCCACGTCCCCGCGCAGCTGGGAGCCCAGCAGCACCTCGCGCACCCCGGGCAGGAACTCGAACTCGGCGTCCTCGGGCCGCTGTTGCCCCTGCCACGGGGCGAACAGCCCGCCGAGGGCCACCTCCGCCAGGTGGCCGTGTTCGGAGCCGCCCAGCAGGGAGCGGCGGACCAGGGTCATCACGGGCAGGGTCAGCGGCACGGCCGCCAGGTGCGCGGCGAGCCGCTGGGCGGTCGGGGAGGCCCCGGCCCGGAAGCGTTCCACCAGCTCCAGCGGGTCGGCCGCGGCG
>NZ_JBHVUQ010000287.1:0-7354 GCF_042884105.1 Streptomyces sp. NPDC058157 | reverse complement strand
GCCCCGGCGCGCGCAAAGTGGCGTCCATGGCCGGACGGTACGGTCCGCGGGACCCGGGCCGGGCCCGGCGAACCGTTCCACCGCCGCGACCTTCCTACGATCGGGGGACGGCCGCGGCCGCGATCCCCTCGACCTCGGTCCCGACCGGCGCCAGCAGGAAGACGTTCCGGTCGACCCGGTGCATCCCGCTGCCCAGCCCGAAGACCACGCCGCTGCTGAAGTCGAGGATCCGCTTGGCCACTTCGGTGTCCGCGCCGGTGAGGTCCAGCAGGACCGGGATCTGCGCGATCAGGTACTCCGCCACCTCCCGCGCGTCGGCGAAGATCTGGACCCGGATCACCACGAAGCGCCGCTGCTGTTCCGCCGCGGACGCCCCGGCGGCCTTGGGGATCGTGCGGTGGTCCACCCGGGAGGGCCATTCGTTGCGACTGCGCAGCGGTACCACCTGCGCGAGTCCCTCCCACTGCTCGTCGGTGACGTCGTACCTGCTCACCGGGCCCCCTCGGCCGTGCGCTTCATGTGCATCCCCCCATCCTCTCGTGTTTCACCCGTTCGGCCCAACACCGACACGAAGCACGTAGGGTCGCCGCCATGACCAATGGCGACGAGGTCCGCACGTTACGCGACGTCGCGGGTGCGGGTCCCCTCCGGCGCGCCGCCGCGGGGGTGTCCGGCGCGGGTGCCGGGCGGCCGTCGCGGCGCGAGGACGCGGTCCGCAACCTCGTCCAGATCCTCGCGGCCGCCGAGCAGTTGTTCACGGAGCGGGACCCGCGCAGCGTGACGATGGACCAGATAGCCAAGGCCGCCGGGGTGGGGCGCGCGACGCTCTACCGCCGTTTCCCCGATCCGCCGGCGGTGGCCGCGGCCCTGCTCGACGAGCACGAGCGCATCCTGCAGGGCCGGCTCGCCTTCGGCCCGCCGCCGCTGGGCCCCGGCGCGCCCCCGGCGCAGCGGCTGGCGGCCTTCTACGCCGCCGCCGTGGACCACCTCGAACGGCACCTCCCGCTGACCCTGGGCATCCGCCCCGGCCCGGCCCGCTTCGCCGCGGGCGCGTACCGGAACTGGCGCGTGCACGTGCGGTCCCTGCTGGTGGAGGCCGGCTCCCCCGATCCCGACGTCAGCGTGGACGCGCTGCTGAGCCCGCTCGCCCCGGAGGTCTACCAGTTCCAGCGGCACACCCTCGGCTTCCCGCCCGAACGGATCGCCGAGACCCTCGGGCGGCTGGCCCGCGGGGTACTCCCCGAACCACGGATGGGTTAGGTTAGGCATACCTAACCCGCTATCCGCTGGACGAGGGAGAGATCCGCATGCGCCTGCCCGGTGCCCCCGCCGCCACGCCCGCCGCCGCCCGGCCCACCGACGCCGAACGGGTCCGCTCCGTCCTGGCCGCCGCCCACTCCATGACGGTGGTCGTCGACGGCGTGCGCCACGAGGTCCGCCACCTCGACGACGGCGACCCGCTCGGCCGGCTCCATCTGCACCCGGCGGCACCCTCCGCCGGGCACCCCGCCTCCCTCCTCGGCGAGGGCCGGCCCTCCATCCGGCTGGAGTTCACCGACATCGCCCCGACCCCGGTCCGCGACCGGGTGCGGGCCCGCGTCACGGTGCTCGGCCACCTGCTGAGCCCGTACGACCAGGAGGCCGGGCCGGACGCCGGCACCTGCGTGGAATACGGCCAGGCCGTCCTGGAGACCGCGGAGGGGACCTCGTACCTCGGACTGGACGAGCTGGACGGGGCCTGGCCCGACCCGCTCGCCCCCTACGAGGCGGGCATGCTGACGCACCTCCTCGACGAACACCCCGAACTGGTCACCCTGCTGCTGCGGCTGGTCCGGCCCCGCCCCACGGCCGCCGTCCTGCGCGCGCTGCCGCTCGCCCTGGACCGGTACGGGATCACCCTGCGCCTGGAGGAGCGCTCCGGGCACCGGGACGTACGGCTGCCCTTCCCCTCGCCGCTCGACGACGTGGAGCAGTCGGGCGCGCAGATCCAGGCCCTGCTCAGCGCGGCCCGGCGGCGCTCGCACCCCAACACCCTGCCCGCGTGAGCGCCCCGCGCGCCTGAGGACTGCCGGACGACCACCGAACGACCACCCGACGACCGCTGGAGGACCGCTGGAGGACCGCCGGAGGGCGGGAACCGGGCGGAACACCTTCCCCCGCACCCTTCGTTGCCCCCTACATGAAGGCAATCACCTACAGCAGCTACGGAACTCCCACCGCCCTGGAGCTCGTTGAGGTACCCGAGCCCAAAGTGGGTCCCGGCGAGGTGCTGATCCGGGTCAGGGCCGCCGGGGTCAACCCCGTGGACTGGAAGCTGGCCGCCGGCTTCCTCGGGCACGTCCTGGAGGTCCGCCACCCGGTGATCCCGGGGTGGGACGTGGCCGGAGTCGTCGAGGCGGTCGGCCCCGACACCGACGACTACGCCGTGGGCGACGAGGTCTACGGGTACGTCCGCAAGGAATGGGTCCAGCTGGGCACGTACGCGGAGCTGGTCTCGGCCCCCGTGCGCACCCTCGCCCGCAAGCCCGCGACGCTCTCGTTCGAGGAGGCCGCGGGCCTGCCGCTGGCCGGGCTCACCTCCTACCAGGCCGTCACCCGCGCCGGGGTCGGCGCCGGGCAGACCGTCGTCATCCACTCCGCCGCCGGCGGGGTCGGCTCGCTCGGCGTCCAGATCGCCGTCGCCCTCGGCGCCCGGGTCATCGGCACCGCGAGCGCCCGCAACCACGACTACCTGCGCTCGCTCGGCGCCGAACCGGTGCTCTACGGGGACGGCGTGGCCGAGCGGGTCGCCGCGCTGGCCCCCGAGGGCGTCGACGTCGGGCTCGACTTCTACGGCGAGGGCGGCGTCGAGCTGCTCCAGTCCATCGTCCGGCCGGGCGGGCCGGTGATCTCCGTCGCCGACAACGACGCGGGCGAGAAGGGCGCCAAGCACATCTGGGCGCGCTCCTCGGCCACCGACCTCACGCGCCTGGCGGAGCTCGCCGACACCGGGAAGATCACCGTCAAGGTGGGGCACGTCCTGCCGCTGGCCGAGGCCGGCCGGGCCTGGGAACTCAGCGCGGCGGGCCAGGCCCGCGGCAAGATCGTCCTCTCGGTCTGACACCTCCTCCCCGCAGGCGCGCCCGGGGGCGGGTGGAGTTCCGCACTCCGGCCGCCCCCGCGCAGGGCACACGCCCGGCCCCGCCCCTCCTCAGGAGGTGATCGGCTTCCCCCCGTCGGCGCCCAGTGCGGGCCCGATCGCCCTCAGCGAGCCGGGGGTGCGGCCGTGGCCCCAGCCGATCTCGCGGCGGTAGCTGCCGAGCAGCCCCCGCCCCGCCAGGCCGTCCTCGTCCCGCACGGCCGGGTCCTCGGGCAGCGGCCGGGTCAGCGGGGACACGAAGAGTGCGTCGACCGGGCAGTTGGCCTCGCACTGGAAGCAGGTCTGGCAGTCCTCCTGCCGGGCCAGGAGGGGGATCCCGTCCGGGCCGCGCTCGAAGACGTCCGTGGGACAGACCTCGACGCACTTGTCACAGGCGATGCACCGCTGCGCGGAGACCAGTTCGATCACGCCGCCACCTCCGCGGGCCGGGTCCACACCCGGTCGAGTCCGCCGGTCAGGATCCGGTGGTGCAAGGCCGGGTCCTGGTCCGGATGGTCGAGCCGCCTGGCCATGCCCCGGCTCTCGCGGCGGGCCAGCGCGGCCGCGTACATCCACCGCGCGTGCGCCGTCATCGCCGCCGCCTCCCGTGCCTTGACCAGGCCGGCGCCCTCACCGTGCAGGGAGTCCCGCAGCGCGGCCCAGGCCGTATCGAGGGCGCGCAGGGACCGGGCGAGCCCGTCGCCGTGGCGCAGGTAGTTCTTGTCGTACGGGAGCACTTCGCCCTGTACGAGGTCCACGGCCGCGCGGTGGCCGGGAGAGGCGGCGGCGGATCCGCCGGGGCGGAGCCCCGCTCCGCCCACCCCGCGCACCGGCCGGGAGGCAGCGCCCCCGGAGCCGAGCGCACGCGCATGCCGGGCCGCACCCAGCCCGGCCCAGCTGCCGGAGGAGATGGCCCAGGCGGCGTTGTGGCTGCCGCCTCCGGTGAAGCCCCCGCAGATCTCCTCGCGGGTGGCCGCGTCCCCGGCGGCGTACAGGCCGGGAACGCCCGTGGCGCAGTCGTCGCCGGTGATCCGGATCCCGCCGGTGCCGCGCACGGTGCCCTCGGCCAACAAGGTCACGGAGAAGCGGTCGGTGAAGGGGTCGATGCCGAGCCGGTCGAAGGTGAGGAAGAAGTTGGGCTGGGCGCGGCGCATGGCGGCCCGCGCGTCCGGGGCGGCACGGTCGAGGCGGGCGTACACCCGGGCGCCGGTGAGCAGTTCGCGGGCGATGGCCGAGCGGCCGCCCTGGCTGGCGGCGCCCTCCAGTTCCGCGCCGTCCTCCCGGTAGAAGGTGGCGAAGGAGTAGAAGGCGGTCTTGGTGACGGAGGTTCCCTCGGGGGCGATGCCGTAGGCGTTGGAGAACTCCATTCCGGAGAGCTCGGCCCCGGCCTCGGCTGCGAACAGGGCGCCGTCACCGGTGTTGGTGTTGGTGCCCAGGGCCCCGCTGAGGAAGGCGCAGCCGCCGGTGGCGAGGACGACGGCGCCCGCCCGGACCCGGTAGTGCTCGCGGGCCTGGCGGCGGTATCCGGCGGCGCCCGCCACGGCTCCGTCGGCGGTGGTGAGCAGCTCGGTGACCGGGCTGTGGTCGAGGACGCGGACCCCGGCGCGCCGGATACGGACGCGCATCCGCCGCATGTACTCGGGGCCCTGGAGGCCGCCGCGGAGCTGCCGGCCGTCGGGGCCGGCCGGGAAGGGGTAGCGGCCTTCGACGGCCAGCTCGTCGATCCGCTCGTACGTCTCGTCGAGGACGCGGGCCATCCAGCGGCGGTCGGCGAGGTAGCCGCCGAGGCCTTCGCGGGAGGCCATGGCTGCCTCGCGGGCGGCGGGCTCGGGCGGTACGTACCAGACGCCGGTGCCGCCCGCGGCCGTCGCCCCGCTGGTGCCGCAGTAGCCCTTGTCGGCGAGGACGACGGACGCCCCGGCCCCGGCGGCCTTCAGGGCGGCCCAGGTGGCGGCCGGACCCCCGCCGACGACGAGGACGTCGGCGAGGTGGTCCGTGGCGGGGCCGCTCACGCGCGGTTCCGGGCGTACCGGTTGGCGGGGCGCGGCAGGCCGTAGTGGTCGCGCAGGGTGCTGCCGGTGTACTCGGTGCGGAAGAGGCCGCGGCGCTGGAGGATCGGTACGACGTGGTCGACGAAGTCGGTCAGGCCGGTGGGCAGGACGGGCGCCATGATGTTGAAGCCGTCCGCGGCGCCCTGGGTGAACCACTCCTCCAGCTGGTCGGCGATCTGCTCGGGGGTGCCGGCGTGCACGCGGTGGCCGCGGCCCGCGCCGAGGCGGGCGATCAGCTCGCGCAGGGTGAGACCGTCGCGGCGGGCGAGTTCGGCGACGAGGGTGAAGCGGCTCTTGTTGCCGTTGATGTCGCGTTCCTCGGGGAGCTCGGGCAGCGGGCCGTCGAGCGGGAGGCCGGTCAGGTCGGTGCCGAGCATGCCGGAGAGCTGGGCGAGCCCGTACTCGGGGATCTGGAGCTCGGTGAGCTCCTGCTCCAGCGCCTTCGCCTCGGCCTCGGTGGAGCCGATGACGGGGGCGATGCCGGGCAGGACGAGGAGGTCCTCCTCGGCCCTGCCGTACCTGGCGAGGCGGGACTTGAGGTCCTTGTAGAAGGTCTGGCCGTCGGCGAGGGTCTGCTGGGCGGTGAAGACGGCCTCCGCGTACCGCGCGGCGAACTCCTTGCCGTCCTCGGAGGAACCGGCTTGGACGAGCAGCGGCCGGCCCTGCGGCGAACGGGGCACGTTCAGCGGTCCGGCGACGGAGAAGTGCGCGCCGCGGTGGGCGGCCGGGTGCAGCTTGTCGGTGTCGGCGTAGACGCCGCGCTCCTTGTCGAGGACGATCGCGTCGTCCTCCCAGCTGTCCCAGAGCTTGGTGGCGACGTCGAGGAACTCGCGGGCGCGCTCGTAGCGCACCGCGTGCTCCAGGTGTTCCTCGCGGTTGAAGTTGCGGGCCTCGTCGACGGTGCCGGAGGTGACGATGTTCCAGCCGGCCCGGCCGCCGCTGATGTGGTCGAGGGAGGCGAACTTGCGGGCCAGGTTGTAGGGCTCGTTGAAGGTGGTGGAGACGGTGGCGATGAGCCCCACGCGCGAGGTGACGGCGGCGATCGCGGACAGCAGGGTCAGCGGCTCGAAACCGCCGAGGGCGTTGTGGCGGGCCTTGCCCCACAGGGCGACCCCGTCGGCGAAGAAGATCGAGTCGAGCAGGCCGCGTTCGGCGGTGCGGGCGAGTTCCTGGAAGTACGCGACGTCGGTGACCCGCTCGGGGCTGGCGGCCGGGTGGCGCCAGGCGGCGTCGTGGTGGCCGGCGTTCATCAGGAAGGCGTTGAGGTGGAGGGTGCGGGGAGCTGTGGGCATGTCGGTTCCCTTGGGGACGGCGGGGCGGGTCAGGCGGGGACGCGCCAGAGGCTGAGGCGGCGTTCGACCGCGACCAGGAGCTGGTTGAAGGCCACCCCGATCACGGAGATCGTGACGATCCCCGCGTACATCTGGGGGATGGCGAAGTTGAACTGCGAGGCGTTGATCAGATAGCCCAGCCCCGCCTTGGCGCCGATCATCTCGGCGGCGACGAGGACCAGGATCGACACCGCTCCGGCCAGCCGGATGCCCGTGAAGACGGCGGGCACCGAGGCCGGGAGGATCACCTTCTGGAACAGCCTGGGGGTGGACAGGTCCATCGAGCGCGCCAGCCGGACCAGGGTGGGGTCGGCGTTCCCGACGGCGCTGATGGTGTTCAGCAGGATCGGCCAGACGCAGGCGTAGACGACGATCGACACCTTCGAGGTCTCCCCGATGCCGAGGAGGAGCACGAAGACGGGCAGCAGGGCGAGGGCCGCCGTGTTGCGGAACAGCTCCAGCAGCGGCCCGAGGAAGACGGCGACGGGGCGGTACCAGCCGATCAGCAGGCCGAGCGGGACGGCGATCACCACGGCGATGGCGAAGCCGCCGAACGAGCGGGTGAGGCTGGCCCCGGTGTGCTCGCCGAGCTGCCCGTCGGCGAGCAGCTCCCACCAGGCCCGGGCCACCTCGCTGAAGGGCGGCAGGAACGTGGCGTCGACCAGCCCGAGGCGGGGCGCGGCCTCCCACAGCACGAGCAGGGCGAGCACCGCCGCCGAGCGCAGCAGCCCGGCCCGCAGCCGGCGCAGCACGGCGGTTGCCGCTCCGGTGCGGCGGGCGGGCGCCGCGGGCTGCGCGGATGCGGGGGCCGGGGTGGCCGGCCGCGGGCGGGCCCCGGCGGGCCGTGTCGGGCG
>NZ_JBHVUQ010000286.1:7082-7417 GCF_042884105.1 Streptomyces sp. NPDC058157 | reverse complement strand
GGTTCAGCACCGCGTACCTCCTCGGCTGACCGCTCACCTCCCGGAAGAAGACGCCCGGCTGGTCACCGCGCGCCTTGGTCCCGGTGAACGGCGGCGGGGTCAGCGGCGACTGGCGGACGCGGCCCAGCTCCACCGAGAGGCGGAGGTCGTCCCCGTCGGCGGTCACCGCGACACCCCGGTTGTCCCAGTACACCGGGGCGCCGGGGCTGCGGGTGAGGGTGACCGACTCCGGCACGTAGTCGGGGTGGGCGACCTCGAGGTCGATACGGGTCCACTCCTCCGCCGGGACCGCCCGGGTGACGGGCCGGTCCAGCGGGACGCCGATGCGCTGGGTC
>NZ_JBHVUQ010000286.1:0-7072 GCF_042884105.1 Streptomyces sp. NPDC058157 | reverse complement strand
CGTCCACGTCAGCTTCACCTCGGCGACCGTTCCGGCCTGCGGCGGGCGGCCGAGGACGTCGGCCGCGGCGAAGGTGAGGCGGGTCGTGGCCATCTCAGAGCTGCATCCCGGTCTTCGGGTCGTAGCGGACCTCGGTGGCGACGATCTGATCGGTCGGCATGACCTCGATCCACTGGTCGAAGACCTGGAAGGGCTCGGTGCCGTCCGCCTCGAACCCGTCGCCGAGCGGATCGAAGCCGCGCTCGTAGACCTTGTCGGTGGGCAGGTAGTTCACGGGCGTGCCGTCCGGGAGCCGGTCGCTGACCTTCGCCCGCGACTTCTGCCAGTCCCCGCCGACCACGACGGCCAGATAGCGGATGGCGTCGTGCACCGTGAGTGCCTCGGGCGGCAGGTCGCGGTAACGGGCGGAGAGCGCCGGGTCCTTCCACGGGTACCGCTTGAGCACCAGCAGCATCCGGCCGCGTTCGCCCGGCACCGACTCGGCGTACAGCGAGTCGAGTCCGTCGGTGCCCTCCACGCCCGCGTTGGTCAGCCAGTCCAGCGCCTCGAACTCGTGCCCCTGGCGGATCGGGACCACGGCCTTGACCCAGGGGGCGTTGAGGAAGGCGTTGCGCAGGTTGTCGCCGTCGAGCTGGAGCAGCCAGCCCAGGGAACTCCCCAGCCTGGCGGGCCGGGAGCCGGCGGTGATGTAGTAGTTCGCGCCGCTGTCGCCGGTGCGGCCCCAGCCGACGACGGTGCTCTTCTCGAACTCCTTCTCCGTGGTCCCCGACCCGTCGAAGCCGAGCTTCTCCTTCACCGCGAGCTTGTTGGGCACCCACCACTCGGGGGCCACGAAGTACAGCATCCGGTCGACGTCGAAGAACGTCTGGACCAGCTCGGCCATGACGTGCTGGGTCTGGCTGCTGATCCCGGACAGGCCCTTCCCCTTGAACAGCTGGCGGATCAGGCTGCGGTACACGACGATCTGCTCCTCGCCCCGCAGGTCCTCGAAGCGGCGGGGGCTGATGCCCGCGGCGAGCTCGACCCGTTCCTGGGCCGCCTTGAAGAACGCCTCCTTCGCCAGCCGCTCCTTCTCCTGGTCGACCTCCTTCAGGCGCTCGGCGTTGACCTTGTTCACCTGTTCCACGTAGGCCGGGGTGGGGCCGTAGTTGACGGTGAAGCGGTAGGGGAACATCTCGCCGTCGTCCCCGCTGTGTCCGGCGATCCGCAGCCTCAGCCGGTTGCTGCCCTCCGCGAACTGGCTGATCTTCAGGGCGGCGACGTTGCTGCTCAGCCACTGCACGTTGGTGTGGCTCTTGTACTCGTACCCGTACTTCGGATAGAGCAGCAGGTCCGCCAGCGCGTCGTCGAAGTAGTCGTCGTCCGGCCCCTTGTACGTGCCTTCGACGGTCTCCTGGTACTGCTCCGGCATCGGGACGAGCTGGGCGGGCTGGACCTGGCCCTGCGGGGGCTGCGCGACGTGGACCAGCTCGGCGACCCCGAGTTCGTCGCCCGGCCGGTCGATGTAGGTCTGCCAGCACAGCTGGGTGCCGATCTCCTGGACCTGGACCCCCACCTGGCGCATCTTGCGCCGCAGTTCGTAGTTGACGAGCTTGTCGGTGGTGTTCTGCAGGAGGTACCTCTTGCTGGAGGTGTCGGTGGTCTCCACGACCGTCTTGAAGGTCGACTTGAAGCTGCGCTTGATCTCCGTGGACAGCTTGATCGTCTGCTGGCGCAGCTGCTTGTGGGTCTGCTCCTTGGCGGTCTTGCGCGCGTCCGCCGAGTCGTAGCTCGTACGGGCGGTGGCCTGGGTGTTGAACACCCCGAGCTTGCCGCTGGTGCTCGCCTCCAGGCTCACCCCGAACTTGCTGCTGCTCTGGTTCTCCTCGCTGACCGAGGCCGACAGTTCGTCCTCGGACCGGCTCTCCTGCTCGCTGCGCCGGGTCTCCTCGTCGGAGGCCTCCGTGGTCCGTTCGGTGAGGGTGCGGCGCGTGGAGACCTCGATCAGCTCGACCGAGGAGCCGGGGCTGAGCCAGACGTGCTGGACCGGGGGGCCGAGGAAGGAGTCGAACTCGAAGAAGTACTGGCGGAAGAGGTGGACGACGCCGAGCGGGGACAGCGACGCCCCGGGCAGTCCGGCGGTGGCGGCGGCGGCCGCGCCCCGTGCTCCCGGCGACACGGGGGGCCCGCCGCCCAGCAGACCCGCCAGGGCGTCGACCTCCGGCACGTCCACCCGGTGGGAGCCCGTCGCTAACATCGCGTGCAGCACGTCGTAGCGGCCGGCGGCCTGCAGGTTCTTCAGCGCCCCCGCGACGCGGGACTCCTGGGCCGCGGCCAGGGCCGTGGAGTCGGCGGCCACCGCCTGCGGGCCGTCGGACGCGGCGTGGACGATGACACCGCCCTGGGCGATCTTCTCCTCCGCGAAGCGCAGCAGGGCCGCGAGCCCGTCGGGTCCCGGGCCCACGAGCCGGTCCCAGACGGCCGGATCGGTGAGGTCCGCCTTCTTGATCCGGGCCAGGAGCTCCCGGGTGACCAGCGAGTCGAGGGTTGCGGGCAGGGCGGAGGCGACCGAGGGCACCGGGGCGCCCGGCTCGATCGTCAGGGCGGGCGCGGCGGCCGCGGCGGAGCCCGCGGTCACCGTGTAGGACGGCCGCATGGTCTCGGTGAGCGCCGCCGCGAGCGAGCGGCGCATGGCCGGTCCCGTGGTGCCGAAGCGCTCGGCGAGCCGGGCCGAACGCCACCCGAGGAGCGGCTGGTAGACCCCGTACAGCTCGGAGGCGTACGGCAGGGACCCCTGGAACTTCGCGAAGTTGACCTTCATCTGCTGACTCCCGCCTCCCCGACGCGGCCGCACGCCCGACCCCTTCCCAGGCTCCCGGTCCGGGCGGTCCGCGCCCAGACCGGACAGGGGGATCCACGGCTCAAACCACCTGGCCGAGTGAAGGGGTGACCTGCAGAAAGGATCCCCGGCGGGCCCGGCTCAGGCCTTCGCGATCCGGAGCACCGACGCGATCAGCAGGAAGGGCGAGGCCGCCGCCCCGATGACGGCCACCGGCAGGGCCACCCACATGAGGGGGTGGGTCCCGGCCTGGGACGGCATGTCCTCCTGCACGATCACGGCCCATGCCACGTGCAGGGCCGTGCCAGCCAGAAGGGCGATCCAGTACAGGCCGATCCCGGCCGACCACAGCCGGACCCGGCCGGCCGGCACCGTCATCAGCCGCTGCCGGTAGACGTGCAGCCACACCATCGCGCCCAGGAGCAGGAGGGCGACGGGGAAGCGCCACCAGCCGTCGTGCACGGCCCATTCGTGCGCGGCGCTCGGCCGCTCGGATTCGGACGGGAACCGTGCCGCCCGGTCCAGCAGGTCGAACCCCCCGACGAGCAGGGCGAGGACCGGGACCAGGAAGAACAGCCCGTAGAGGGGCCTGCCGAGCCCCGTGATCAGGGACCTGACGGCCTCCTCCCGCCGGGCGGCCGCGTCCGACGACGCGGCACGGGCGCGGGCCGGAGCTACCGGTGGCCGACCGGGCAGGACCGCCGTGGGCGGCGCGTTCCGCGGGGGCGGCGGGGCGATGGTGGTCAGCCCCTCCGTACCGGACGCCGAAACGGACACGGCCCCGGCCGCGGCCTCCCGTACGGGGCGCTCCTCCTCGGGCTCCTCCGCCTCCGCGTTGAGCAGTTCCTCCGCCTTCTGCGCGATGGCGGCGACCACGGGCGGCGGCAGCCACGGGCCCGTGCCCGCCCGGGCCCCGGCCGCGGCGACCAGCTCCGCGACCGCGGGCCGGTCCGCGGGCCGCTTGGCCAGGCACCGCCGGGCCAGTTCCCCGAACGGCCCCCCGACCCCGTCGAGGTCGGGTTCGTGGTGCACGAGCCGGTACAGCAGCTCGGCCACCGACCCGCCGCCGAACGGGCCCCGCCCGGTCGCCGCGAAGGCCAGCACCGCTCCCAGGGAGAACACGTCCGCCTCCGGGCCGGCGGTCCGGCCCTCCGCCTGCTCCGGCGACATGTAGCCGGGCGAACCCACCACCAGACCGGTCCCGGTCAGCACCGTCTCGTCGGCGGACCGGGCGATGCCGAAGTCGATGAGCAGCGGTCCCGCCTGGGAGAGCAGCACGTTGGACGGTTTGACGTCCCGGTGCACCAGCCCCGCCCCGTGCACCCCCGCCAGCGCCTGCGCGAGTCCGGAGAGCAGCCGCCACAGGGCCTCCTCGGGCAGCGGCCCGTGAGCGATGACGGCGTCGGAGAGGGCGGGCCCCGGAACGTACGCCGTGGCGAGCCAGGGCACCTCCGCCTCCGGGTCGGCGTCCAGGACCGGCACCGTCCCCGCGCCCCCGAGCGACCGGGCGGCCCTGACCTCCCGGGCGAAGCGCCGGCGGAACCCCGCGTCGCCGGCGATCTGCGCGTGCACCACCTTGAGGGCGACCGTCCGGCCGCCCGGCGACCTGCCGAGGTAGACGCGGCCCATACCGCCCTCGCCCAGTCGGTACAGCAGCCGGTACGCGCCCACGCGGCGCGGATCGGTCGCGGTCAACGGCTGCATGCCACACCCCCGTGAGACTTCGTCCCCTCGTCGCCCGCGCGACGCGCGTCCCGTGGGCGCCAGTCAGCATGGCACACGGAAGGCAGCCCGGGGCCTCACCCGTTCGGCTCAGCATGCCGGCGCCCGCGGCCCGGCGGCTGGTTAGCCTCGAAGGCGCGAGGGGGGATCCCTGCCCAGCCCCAGACGGGAGCCACCGTGAACCCCACCCTGCGTGCCCTTGCCACCGCCACCCTCACCGCGACGCTGCTGGCGGGCACCGCCGCGACCTCGTACGCCGCCGCGTCACCGTCCCCCAAGGCCAGCGCGAGCACGAGCGCCGAACAGCCGAGCCTGACCATCACCGTCGACAAGACGGAAGTGAAGGCCGGGGAGAAGGTACACGTCACCGGCCGCACCAAGGGCCTGAAAATAGGTAGCAAGGTGGTCCTTCAGCACAAGAAGGACGGGAAGTGGACCACCCTCAAGGCCGAGACCATCGTCAAGAACGGCAGCAGCTACGCCCTGGACGGCAAGCTGAACACCAAGGGCCGGGAGGAGCTGCGGGTGCTGTCGGGCGACGTCTTCTCGCCCAGCACCACCGTCACGGTGCGCTGACGCACGACTCCGGCGGAGCCCCGGGTGCGCCGGGGCTCCGTCCGGCACCGGCCACACCGGCCGCCCCCCGGCCGCACGCCCGCGCGTTCACGCCGGATTCACCTCCCCCCGCGATCCTGGGCCCCATGGCCCTCAGCAGACGAGCACTCCTGGCACAGGCAGCCGCGTCGGCCACCGCCGTCGCCGCCCCCTCCCCACCGGCGGCGGAACCCGAGCCGGCCACGACCACCACCACCCTGCGCGGCACCCTCGCGCCCGGTGCCCCGGACTTCGTGTACGTCCCCTTCGCCCTCCCCCCGGACGTACGCGAGTTACGCGTCTCCTACCGCTACGACAGACCGCCCACCCCGCCGGGCACCCCCGGCAACGCCCTCGACATCGGCCTGTTCGACCAGCGCGGCACCGCGCTCGGCGGCCGCGGCTTCCGCGGCTGGTCCGGCGGCGCCCGCGGCGAGTTCTTCCTGCGCGCGGACGAAGCCACCCCCGGCTACCTGCCGGGGCCGCTGGAACGCGGCCGGTGGCACATCGCGCTCGGCCCCTACACGGTGGCCCCCCAGGGCCTGTCCTACGAGATCACCGTCACCTTCGTCCACGGCGAACCGGCACCCCCCGCCCCCCTGACGTACCCGCCCGAGCGCCTCCCCGGACGCGGCCGGGCCTGGTACCGCGGGGACTGCCACGTCCACTCCGTGCACTCCGACGGCCGCCGCACCCCCACCGAGATCATCGCCCTCGCCCGCGCCGCCGGCCTGGACTTCGTCAACACCTCCGAGCACAACACCCACAGCTCCCACACCGCCTGGACGGGCGCCGCCGCCGCGGGTCTGCTCGTCCTCACCGGCGAGGAGATCACCACCCGCACCGGCCACGTCCTCGCCGTGGGCACCGACCCGGGCACCTTCGTCGACTGGCGCTACCGGGCCCGGGACGGCCGCTTCGCGCGCTTCGCCCGCGCCGTCCGGCAGGCGGGAGGCCTCGTCGTCCCCGCCCACCCGCACGCCACCTGCATCGGCTGCGCCTGGAAGTTCGGCTTCGGCGAGGCCGACGCCGTCGAGGTCTGGAACGGTCCCTGGACGGCCGACGACGAGGTGTCCCTGGCCTCCTGGGACGCCACCCTCTGCGCCGCGGACGGCGACCGCTGGCTGCCCGCCCTGGCCCACAGCGACCACCACCGCGACCCCGACCGCGTCGGCGGACCCCAGACCGTCGTCCTGGCCGACGACCTGTCCCGCACCGCGATCCTGGCGGGGCTGCGCGCCGGACGGGCCTACGCCGCCGAATCCTCCGCCGTCTCCGTGGACTTCACCGCCGTCACCGCCCGCGGGGCCCACGCGGGCATCGGGGAGACGCTGGCGCCGGCCGACGCGGACACGGAGGTCCTCGTACGGCTGTCGGTGACCGGCGCCGAGGGCTGCGAGCTGCGCCTGGTCACGGACCAGGGGCTGGTCCTCACCGTGCCCGCGGCGACCTCCGCGCAGTGGCGCACCACCCCCGCCCGCACCGCCTACGTCCGTGCCGAGGTCCGCCGCCCCGCCCAGGCGCCGCCCCTCCCGGGGCCGCCGGCCGCCTTCACCAACCCGATCTGGCTGCGCTCTTGACGGTCGCCGGCCGGATGCCGTGCCCCCCGCCCGGGAGCACCGCCGGCGCCGGGGATCCGCCGATGCGGCCACGGCGCCGGCCGGGGCCGTGTCGGACCCGGCGCGCGGGGCGACGGGCGTGGTTGGCTGGGCCCGGTGGCCGGGGCGGCCGGCTCCGGCCCGGCGGAGGAGACGGCGGCGGTGGACCTCACGCGCAGACGGTTGCTGAACGCCCTGTCGTGCGCGGGCGTCCCCCCGGTCCTGCGGGGGCGGGCCGCCGCCGGCGGTCAGGGGAGGCAGTGGGTGCCGGACGGCGCCGCCGCGTGCGCACGGCTGCTGGCCAACCTGACCGAGCTGCTCGCGGGCACGGCCGAGTCCG
>NZ_JBHVUQ010000285.1:0-7588 GCF_042884105.1 Streptomyces sp. NPDC058157 | reverse complement strand
GCCCTGCTGGCCGGCCCGACGGCCTGCGGCCCGGCCACCGCGCGCACCGCGGCCCCCCGCGGCCCCCCCCGCGCCCCCCCCCCCGGGGGGCCGGCGGCCGCGCACGACGGGGCAGGAACCGCCGGCGCGGGCGGAACCGGTGCTCGTGCCGCCCGCGGTGCCCAGGAAGCAGGTGACCGTGCGGTCGCCGAGCAGCCAGCTGCTGGCCTGCGGATAGTAGTAGAAGACCTCGAGGTTGTTCGGCAGCTTCTCCGCCTCGCCCACGTAGTCGGTCAGCGCGGGACCGCCGCACTTCTCCTCGGACATCGTGACGATCTTGTCCGTGCCGGGGAACGCGCCGTTGTCCAGGGTGAACACCGCGTACGCCTCGCCCTCGTGGGGCTGGCCGCAGGGCACGGTCCGCACCGAGAGGCGGGCCTGCGTGCCGTCGCCCTTCTGGGTCTTCGACAGGTCGTCGTCGGTGTTGAAGCAGTCGCCCTTGCGGATGTCCTCGACCTTGCTGGATCCCGGCGTGGTGACCTGGCCGTGGGTGTCGCGCCGGGGGGTCGAGACCCCTTCGGCCGCCTTCGTCAGGCCGAGGACCACCGCCAGCGCGACGACGAGGAGGGTCGCGCCGTGGATGACCACGGCCGCGACGGCCAGGCCCTTGCCCCGGCCGCCCTCCTTGCGGATCTGGGAGATCGCGACGATGCCCAGGATCAGCGGCAGCAACGGTACCGGGCAGATCAGCGACAGCGCGAACGCCACCACGGCCGCCACGTTGGTCTTCTGCGGCGGCGCCGGCTGGTACCAGCCCTGCGGGTCTCCGTACGGCGACCCGGGCCCGGGCATCGCGCCCTGCGGCGCCGGGCCGGGCTGTCCGTACGGCCCCGGCTGCCCGTACGGCTGCTGCGGGTACGGCGGTGGCTGAGGGGGTGTCGACATGCGCGTGGTGCTCCTCGCGGGCGGGTGGGACAAGCCCGCTGACAGGGCGTCGAGCCACAGCGCGGGAACGGGTGAACGGATGATGTGACCATCGGCCGCGCCCTAGTATCCCCTGGCCGCAATCCGCCCTCCGCCCGGGCCGGAACGCCTACTCATCGGTCACGAACGGAGAAGCCCGCGCTCCCCGCCCGCACTTAGCCTGCCGGTCATGGCCGCACGGTTCGCGAGCGCCGCGCCCGCCGCGCCCCACGGACGGCCTGACCCGCGTTCAGGAACCGGTCCGGAGCCTTCCGGACCCGACGAAGAGGAGTCATCCGATGTGCCATCCCGCGTGGGCCCGCGCCCGCATCGCCGCCCTGAGCCCGGCCGAGGCCCCCGGCCCGGTCGCCGGTGAGGACGCGTCGCCGCCCGAAGCCGAGGACGAACCCCGCACCCCCGCCGGACACCGCCCCCCGGCCCCGGCCGTCGCCGGGCGCACGGGCGATCGCTGACATACGTCACTTCCGGCCCGCCCGGCCCGGCCCCACCCTGAGAGGGACGGGGAGCACCGGCGGGACGGGGGAGAGCGCGTGACGGAGCGGGAGCGGATGGCGGGCACCGTGACGGCCAGGCCCCCTGCGGCCGCGGTCCTGCGGGTGTGGGGGGTCTGCCTGGTCCGGTGGGCACTCCTGCGCCGGGCCGAAGCGGGCCTGCGGCACTCGGCGTCGACGCGGCAGCTGGTGCTGGTCATGGTGGTGACGGAGTTGGTGACCGCCTTCGTCCTCTCCTCGGCGCTGCCGCCCGCCGTACGGCCGGTGCACGCCGTGTGCGAGGTGATTCTGGTCCTGGCCGGGCTGGGACTCGTGGCCGCGCTGCTGCGGCATCCGCACACGGTGGACGACGACCACGTGACGCTGCGGACCGGGTTCCTCGGGGAGCTGGCCCTGCCCCGGGCGGCGGTGCGCTCCATGGCGCCGGCCGTCCGTACCGTGCCCGGCCGCGGCCCGCGCCCCGTGCCGGGCGAGCCGGGCGCGGTGGCCTGCTCGGTGGAGGCGTCCCTCAACGTCGCCCTGTCGCTGGACCCGCCCGTCCACCTGGACCTGGGCCGCGCCGGTCGGCGGGTGGTGACGACGGTCTACACCTCGGTGGACTCCCCGTCCGGCCTCGCGGCGGCGCTCCGCTCGCCCGTCAGGGGGCGCTGCGTGCCGGGAACGTGAACGTGTAGCCCTGGGAACGGAGCCAGGGGAGGTACTGGCGCAGGGCGGCCACGGTCTGGCTGCGGTCGCCGCCGCCGTCGTGGAACAGGACCGTGGGCAGCTCGGGCAGCTTGTCCTCCACGGCGGAGACGATGGCGGGCAGGCCGGGGCGGCTCCAGTCCTTGGGGTCCACGCTCCAGCCCAGCGGGCGCATCCCGGCCGCCGCGGCGACGGCCCGGCTCGCGGGCGTGAAGGCGCCGCCCGGCGCGCGGTAGTAGTTCACCGCGACGCCCGGTACGGCCGCCTCGATCATGGCCTTGCCGTCCAGGATCTGCCGGCGCTGGTAGTCGACCGGCTTGTGGTCCATCGTCTCGTCGTGGTCGGCGGAGTGGTCGCACAGCTGGTGCCCGTCGGCGGCGATCTCGCGCACCAGCTCCGGGTACTTCTGCGCCCGCGTGCCGATCAGGCAGAAGGTGGCCTTGACGTGGTTCTGCCGCAGTACGCGCAGCACCTGCGGGGTCCACGTCGGGTCCGGACCGTCGTCGACGGTGATCGCGACGGCCCGGCCCGTGCCCTGGGCGAGGCGGGATATGCCCTGCGGGACGGCGGCGCCGTGGACCGGCCGGGAGGAGGACGCCGCCGGAGAGCGGCCGGCGGCGGAGGAGTCCGCCGCGGCGAGGGCCGGGCCGGCAGCGGCCGCCAGGAGGCCGAGGACGGTCGCCGCCATCGCGGAGCCCGTACGGCGACGGCGCGCGGAACTGCTGCTCATGCCCATGGACGTGGTCTTCCTCTGCGTGTGTGCGTTCCCGTCGGCCGGTGCCGCGGTGCCCGCGGTGCCCGCCGTTCCGGCCGACGCGGCGGGCGGGGGCGCGAGGGCGTCTTCCCCGGATGTCCGCGGCGGCCGGCGTGACCGGAGCGCCGGGGGAGCCCCCGGCCGCCCTCTCGACGCTAGGGAGCCCTCCTGCCCCGGTCAAGGAAGCGTGGGACGGCTCACACCGGGCGAATCGGGCGGATCGCCCCCTCCTGCCGCCCGGCCGCTCCGGCCCCGGCCCCGGTTCCGGCCCCTGCTCCGGCCGGGAAGAGGACCGTGACGGTCAGGCCCCCGTCCGGTGCCGGATTGGCCTCCGCCCGCAGCCGGGCTCCGTGGGCACGGGCGATCGAGGCGACCAGCGAGAGACCGAGCCCGGCGCCCTCGCCCGCCGTGTGGCGGCGTTCGGCCCGGCGGCGGAACGGCTCCAGCAGCCGCGGTACGTCCTGCGGGTCGATCACCGGCCCGGTGTTGGACACCGTCAAGGAACCTCCCGCCGGCCCCCGCGCCGTGCTCACCTCGATCCGGCCGCCCGGCCGGTTGTGGCGTACGGCGTTGGTCAGCAGGTTGCGGATCAGGTGGTCCAGCAGGGCGCGGTCGCCCTCGACCGTCAGCGGCGCGAAATCGGTGACGGCCGTCAGCCCCTCGTGCGCGGTCGCGGCCAGGTCCGCCCCGGCCAGCTCCGCGAGGTCCACCGGCTCCGTGGCCTCCAGGCCCTCCTCCGACACGGCGAGCAGCAGCAACGACTCGATCAGGTGCTCACTGGAGTCCGCGACGCCGATCAGCCGTTCCCGGATCCTGGCCACCTTCTCCGGCGGCGGGTCCCCGGCCAGCCCGATCTCCGCCGCAGCCCGCTGCACGGCCAGCGGGGTGCGCAGCTCGTGCGCGGCATTCGCCGCGAACCGCCGCTGCGCCCCCACCAGGCTCTCCATCCGGTCGAGCATCCCGTCGAAGGTGTCCGCCAGCCGCTTGAGCTCCCCGGGCGGGGCCTGGAGGGAGATCCGCTCGTGCAGGTTGGCCCCCGACAGCCGGCGGGCCGTCTCGGTGATCACCCCCACCGGCCGCAGGACCCGGCCCGCCATCCACCAGGCCAGCCAGACGGACAGCACGGCGAAGACGGCGAGCGCGACGAGCGAGACCAGCAGGAGTTCGTGCAGGGTGGCCTGCTCGACGGCGGTGGAGAGGTTGCGCGTCACCGCGTATCCCCGGAACTCCGCCGAGGAGGGGATCCGGTCCGCCGGCAGCGACTGGGCGGGCACCGGTGTCCTGCCCGCCTCCACCAGGGCCTTCTCGAACTCGCCGCGCGGCACGGCCGTGGTGACGGCGCCGCTGATCCGGGCGTACAGCCCGCCCCGCAGCAGGAGGTTCACCAGGGCGATCAGGCCGCCGCCGGCCAGGACCAGCAGCGAGCCGTACAGCGCCGTGAGACGGGCGCGCTCGGAACGGAGCACCGCTCTCACAGCGGATCGGCGATCCGGTAGCCGGCCCCCGGCACGGTCTCGATCAGCAGCGGCTCGCCCAGCTTCGCCCGCAGCTTGCTGAGCGTGACCCGGACGGCGTTCGTCCGGTACGAGGTGTCCTGCTCCCACACCTGCTCGATCAGGTCGTCGTTGCCCAGCACCGCCCCCTCGGCCCGCAGCAGCGCCTCCAGCACCGCGAACTCCTTGCGGGACAGCGCGAGCCGCCGCCCGTCGCGGGTCGCCGTGCGCCGCGCCGTGTCCACGGCGACTCCGCACCGCTCCAGCACCGGCGGCAGCGCCGGATGCGCCCGCCGCCCCAGGGCCAGCACCCGGGCCAGCAGCTCGTCGTAGGAGAACGGCTTGGTGAGGTAGTCGTCCGCGCCCAGCCCCAGCCCCTCCACCCGGTCGCGCACCGTCCCCGAGGCCGTCAGCATCAGCACCCGCGTCAGCATCCGCTCCCGCACGACCTGGCGGCACACCTCGTCCCCGTGCAGCCCGGGCAGATCGCGGTCCAGCACGAGCACGTCGTACTCGCCCAGCCGCAGGCGCCGCAGGGCCTCCAGCCCGTCACCCGCCTCGTCGACGGCCAGCGCGTCACGGCGCAGCCCTTCCGCGATCATCTCCCGGAGGAACTCCTCGTCCTCCACCACCAGCACTCGCATGAGCCCTCTCTACTCGAAGGCCGCATTTCCTCGTCATAAACATGATCGGTGAAGGAAGCGAAACCGACCTCCCCGGCAGGCTGCGCCCCATGAACCGATCCTCGAGCATGACCATGACCGCGGCCGCCGTCGTCACCGGCCTGGCCCTCCTCGTGACCGCGTGCACGGGCGCCGGCACCTCCTCCGGCGGCGGCAAGGACGACTCCGCGCAGCACAACGCCGGAGCCTCCGGCAAGGGCGACGGCACGACCGGCGGCACCGGGACCTCCGGAAAGGACGCGGACAAGGCCCTCCAGGTACGCAAGTGCCTGCGCGAGCACGGCGTGGACGCCCCCGACCCGCAGCCCGGCCAGGACCCGCGCGGCATGACCCTCGGCACCGGCGGCGAGGACCCCGAGGCCGTCAAGAAGGCCTTCGAGGCCTGCGGGATGCAGGCCCCCGGCACCGGCGAGATGCCGCAGGCCGACAAGGACAAGGCCCTGAAGTGGGCCAAGTGCATGCGTGACAACGGCGTCGACGTCCCGGACCCGGAGTTCAAGGGGAACTCGACGAGCGCCACCAAGATCCCCGAGGGGCAGGAGCAGGCCTTCGCCGAGGCCCAGAAGAAGTGCCAGGTCGCGTGAGCCGGCGCGGGAAGTGGCTGCTCGGCTCCCTCGCCGTCGTCGTCGCCGCCACGGGCGGCGGCTACGCGGTGACCGCCCAGCCCCGTGCGGACCGGGCGGCGGACGAGGAACGGCACGCCGACGGAATGCCGCCGCGGACCGAACCGGTCCGCCGGAGCGACCTCAGCTCGGGCCTCACCGTCGAGGGCACCCTCGGCTACGCGCAGGAACGCCGGCTGGGCGCCCCCGGCCCCGGCGTCCTCACCTGGACCGCCGGCGCCGGCACGGCCGTCGAGCGGGACGGCCGGCTCTACGAGATCGGCGGCCGGCCGGTCCGCCTGATGTACGGGACCACGCCCATGTACCGGGCGCTCAAGACGGGCGACAAGGGGGAGGACGTCAAACAGCTCAAGCGCAACCTCGTCGCACTCGGCCACGGCACCGGCCTCGACCCGGACGACGCCACCTTCACGGCCGGCACCGCGACGGCCGTCAAGCGCTGGCAGAAGGCCCACAAGGCGCCGGAGACCGGCGAGGTCGGCAAGGAGGACATCGCCTTCGCCTCCGGACCGCAGCGGGTCCAGCGCAACGACAGCCAGGTCGGCGACGAGCCCGGTCCCGCCAAGCCCGTCCTCACCGTGACCGGCACCCAGCGGATGGTCCGCTTCCAGCTGGACGCCGCCAAGGCGGGCACGGTCAAGAGCGGGGACCTGGTGACGGTGACCCTTCCCGGCGGCGGCACCGCCACCGGGAAGGTCGACTCGGTGGGCAGCACCGCCAACCCGGACGGCGAGGGCAACGGCTCCGGCGGCTCCGGCGGCGGGGGCGGGGGCGGCGGGGCCGGCGGGAACGGCAAACCGAAGGTCCAGGTCACCGTGACCCTGGACGACGACGCCCAGGCCAAGGGCCCCGACCAGGCCCCGGTGTCGGTCCGGCTGACGGGCGAGACGGGCAAGGGCGTGCTCTCCGTCCCCGTCAACGCCCTGCTCGCCCTCGCCGGCGGCGGCTTCGGCGTGCAGGTCGTGGAGAACGGCGCCGTCCGGGAGGTCCCCGTGGAGCTCGGCATGTTCGGCCAGGGCCGGGTCGAGGTCAAGGGGGACGCCCTGAAGGAGGGCATGCGGGTGGGGGTGCCGAACGTATGACCACCGCGTCCCCCCTCCCCGGTGCCCCGCACGCCCCCGACGCCCGCCACGCCCGCGCGGTCGTGGAGCTGACTGGCGTCACCAAGGAGTACCCCGGCGGGGTCAAGGCCCTGCGCGGGGTGGACCTGACCGTCCTGGAGGGGGAACTCCTCGGCATCGTCGGCCCGTCCGGCTCGGGGAAGTCCACCCTCCTGCACATCGTCGGAACCCTGGACCGGCCGACCGCCGGCCGGGTCGCCATCGCCGGCCACGACGTGGCGGCCCTGTCCGACCGGGCCCTGTCCGCCCTGCGCTCGCGCCACGTCGGCTTCGTGTTCCAGTCCTTCCACCTCGTCCCCGGCATCAGCGCCCGGGCCAACGTCGCCGAGGGGCTGCTCTACTCCGGCCTCTCCCGGGCCGAACGCGGCCGCCGCGCGGCGGCCGCCCTGGAACGCGTCGGCCTCGGCGACCGGACGGAACACCGCCCGCACGAGCTGTCCGGCGGCCAGAAGCAGCGCGTGGCGATCGCCCGGGCCGTCGCCGGGCAGCCGGACCTGCTGCTCGCCGACGAGCCCACGGGCGCCCTCGACACGGCGTCGGGCCGGTCGGTGATGGAACTGCTGCACGAGCTGAACGGCGACGGGGCCACCATCGCCGTGATCACCCACGACCAGGAGATCGCGGCGAGCCTGCCCCGGTCGGTCCGGATCCGCGACGGGGAGATCGTCTCCGACGCCTGGCACCGGCACCCCCGGACCGCGTCCCGCACGCACCCCGGCCCGGGGCCGGAGGGCCTGGATCGTGCCCACGGCCAGGGAGGGGGCGTCGGTGGCAGC